>JALYSS010000202.1 GCA_030854685.1 Pseudomonadota bacterium
TCCATTTCGGTGGGCGCACGCGTCAAAGTCGCCGGAGCGGTCATGACCGGACAGGAAACGGAGCTTATCGTGCATCGTGATCTTTGCGAAGACATGATGCCCTACGAGCGGTTGCTTCGCGATGCAATGCGCGGCGAAGCCTTGCTGTTCGCGAGTGCGCAAGCCGTGGAGGCGGCCTGGCGCGTCGTCGATCCGATCCTGGGCGACGTCACGCCGGTCGAAGGCTACGCAGTGAACACCTGGGGACCCGCGGACGCTGCGCGGATCATCGCGGGCGATGGCGGCTGGCACGACCCTGCGCCGGATCGGGTGACCGCGTGAAGTCGCCGCAGGACATCGTGTTCCTCGTCGACTGCGACAACACGCTGCTCGACAACGACCGCGTGGAAAGCGATCTCCGCGATCACCTGGAGCGCGAGTTCGGCGCCGACAGCCGCGATCGGTATTGGGCGATATTCGAGCAATTGCGGACCGAGCTCGGCTACGCGGATTACCTTGGCGCACTGCAACGTTACCGGCTAGGCGATCTGAACGATCCGCGGCTGCTGCTGATGTCTTCTTACCTGGTGGACTACCCGTTTGCCGACCGTTTGTATGAAGGCTCGCTCGCGGCGATCACGCATCTGCGCCGCCTGGGCCGCACGGTAATCCTGTCTGATGGCGACGTGGTGTTCCAGCCTCGGAAGATCCAGCGGTCGGGGCTATGGGACGCAGTCGACGGCTGCGTGCTGATCTATGTCCACAAGGAGCGGATGCTCGATGCCGTCGCGCAGCGCTATCCGGCGCGGCATTACGTCATGGTCGACGACAAGCTGCGCATTCTCGCGGCGATGAAAGACGCGTGGGGCGATCGCCTGACGACCATCTTTGCGCGCCAGGGCCATTATGCGTTCGATCCCGCCAACATCATCGCCTATCCGCCGGCTGCATTGTCAGTCGATCGCATCGGCGATCTGGTCAACCATGGGTTCACCGCATTCGCCGGCAACCGCGATGCCGAACGCACAGGACAGGAGCAGCAATGAAAGCGACACAACGACTTCACGATCTTGGCCAGAGCCTCTGGCTCGACAACATCACACGCGAAATGCTGGTCAATGGCACGCTACGTCGCTACATCGATGAGTTCGACGTAACGGGACTCACGTCCAACCCGACGATTTTCGACCACGCCATCCGCAACGGCAGCTTCTATGACGATGCGATTCGAAAGCAGGCGGCCGCGGGCCAGTCCGGCGAGGCGTTGTTCATCGATCTTGCGCTCGACGACCTTGCGCGGGCGGCGGATCTGTTCCGTCCGGTCCACGACGCGACGGGTGGGGTCGACGGTTGGGTGTCGATGGAGGTGTCGCCGTTGCTTGCGGACGATACGTCCGGCAGTATCGGCGAGGCAAAGCGGCTTCAGGCGCAAGCGCGGCGCCCCAACCTGTTCATCAAGATTCCCGGCACCGCCGCCGGTGTTCCCGCCATCGAGGAGTCCATCGCAGCTGGCGTGCCGATCAATGTCACCTTGCTGTTTTCGCGCGAACAATATGTTGCTGCCTCGAATGCATACCTGCGCGGCATCGAGCGGCGGATCGCCGCCGGCCTCGATCCCAGGGTCGATTCGGTGGCGTCGCTATTCGTCAGCCGCTGGGATGTGGCCGTCAAGGACCGCGTGCCGCACGCGCTTCGCAATCGGCTGGGTATCGCGATTGCCAGGCGCACGTACAAGGCCTATCGCGACCTGCTGGCGTCGCCGCGGTGGCAAAAATTGGCAGGCGCGGGTGCCAGGCCGCAGCGCCTGCTCTGGGCCAGCACGGGCACCAAGGATCCCGACGCGCCGGACACGCTGTACATCGAAGCGCTCGCAGCCCCGGACACGATCAATACGATCCCCGACAAGACACTGCTCGCGTTTGCCGATCATGGACAGTTGCAAGGTGTGTTGCCGGCCGACGGCGGCGACGCCGAGCAGGTGATCGGTGAATTCCGCCGCGCGGGGGTGGACGATGCAGCACTCGCCGACCGCCTTCAGCTCGAAGGTGCGCAGACATTCGACAAGGCGTGGAGCGACCTGCTCGATTGCATCGCGGCGAAAAGCAGAGCACTGCAATGAAGCCGCCCGCGTTGACGCAACGTCCGGCGTGGAAAGCGCTGGAACTGCATAACGATGTGATGCGCGAGTGGCCTCTGCGCCAGCTGTTCGCCGACGATCCCCGGCGTGGCGACCGATTCGCTGCCGAGGCCGCTGGCCTCTACCTCGACTACTCGAAGAACCGCATCACCGACGAAACGCTCCGACTGCTGCTGGCCCTTGCCGAGCAGTGCGGCTTGCGCGCGCGCATCGACGCGATGTTCAACGGCGAAAAGATCAACGTGACCGAACAGCGCGCCGTCCTCCACGTCGCGCTGCGCGCCCCCGAGGGCGAGCGGATTGTCGTCGACGGCGCCGACGTTGTCGCCGACGTGCATGCGGTGCTCGACCGGATGGCTGCATTCTCCGACGAGGTCCGCAGCGGCCGATGGCTGGGGCATACCGGCAAGCGCATCCGCAACGTCATCAATATCGGTCTCGGCGGATCGGACCTCGGCCCGGTGATGGCGTATCAGGCGCTGCGTCACTACAGTCAGCGCGACCTGCGGTTTCGCTTCGTCTCGAACGTCGACGCCACCGATTTCGTGGAAGCGACGCACGACCTCGACCCGGCCGAAACGCTGTTCATCATTTCGTCGAAGACGTTCACGACGCTCGAGACCGTCACCAACGCGCGCGCGGCGCGCGCATGGAGCTTGCGCGCGCTGGGCGACGAGCGGGCCATCAGCCGCCACTTCGTCGCCGTGTCCACCAACGCGGCCCAAGTGGCGAAATTCGGTATCAGCGCAGCCAGCATGTTCGGCTTCTGGGACTGGGTCGGCGGCCGCTATTCGATGGATTCCGCGATCGGGCTGTCGACGATGATCGCCATCGGCCCGGCGCATTTTCGCGCGATGCTCGCGGGCTTTCACGCGATGGACGAGCATTTCCGCACCGCGCCCTTCGAGCGCAACCTGCCGGTGCTCATGGGATTGCTGTGCGTCTGGTACAACAACTTCTTCGACGCGCAAACGGTGGCCGTGCTGCCGTACGATCAATATCTCGAACATCTCCCGGCTTATCTGCAACAGCTGACGATGGAGAGCAACGGCAAGCACGTCACGCTCGCCGGCGCACGCGTCGACTATCAGACGGCGCCGATCTATTGGGGCGAGCGCGGCACCAACGGCCAGCACTCGTTCTACCAGCTCATCCATCAGGGCACCAAGCTCGTGCCCTGCGATTTCATCGGCTTCTGCCAGACGCTGAATCCGCTCGGCGACCAGCACGATCTCCTGATGGCGAACCTGTTCGCGCAGACCGAAGCGCTGGCCTTCGGCAAGACGGAGAATGAGGTGAAGGCCGAGGGAGTCCCGGATTGGCTCGCGCCGCATCGCAGTTTCGACGGCAATCGACCCACCAACACGATTCTGGCCGAACGCCTGACACCGGAGACGCTGGGAGCGCTCGTCGCGCTGTACGAGCACAGCGTGTTCACACAGGGCGTGATCTGGGACATCGATTCGTTCGACCAATGGGGCGTCGAGCTCGGCAAGGTGCTGGCGAAGCGAACGATCCCCGAGCTTGCGAGCCCGGCGGAGCCGCAGCTGACGCACGACAGCTCCACCAACGCACTGATCCGACGCTACCGTCGGCTGAAGCAATGGTGAAGGTGAGTCCACTGGCGGGAAAGCCGGCGCCGCTCGACGTGCTGGTCGACGTGCCGAGGCTCATCACCGCGTACTACACCGAAGTGCCCGATCCGGCGATACCCGCGCAGGCGGTCGCATTCGGTACGTCGGGTCATCGCGGCTCCGCGTTCACGAAGAGCTTCAACGAAGCGCACATTCTCGCGATCAGCCAGGCCGTATGCGATTGCCGCAAGCGTCGCGGCATCGATGGTCCGCTGTTCCTCGGCGTCGACACGCACGCATTGTCCGCACCCGCGCAGGCCAGCGCCCTTGCGGTGCTGGCCGCGAACGGCGCCGACGTCATGCTTGCGTGCAACGACGAATACACGCCCACACCCGCCGTGTCGCACGCAATCCTGACCTATAACCGCGGCCGTACCACGGGGCTTGCCGACGGCATCGTCGTCACGCCATCGCATAACCCGCCGGAGAGCGGTGGTTTCAAGTACAACCCGCCGAACGGCGGTCCGGCTGACGAGCAGGTGACTCGCTGGATCGAGATGCGGGCCAACGCGTATCTTTCGCGCGGGCTGAAAGGTGTGAAGCGCGTTGCGCTCGACAAGGCGCGCGCTGCGGCGACGACGCATCGACACGATTTCCTGCACCATTATGTTCGCGATCTGGCCCGCGTTATCGACATGACGGTGCTCCGCGGCGCGAAAATTCGCGTCGGCGTCGACCCGATGGGAGGCGCCGGTGTCCATTACTGGGCGCCCATTGCCGAGCGCTATCGCCTGGACCTCGACGTCGTCAACAGGAATGTGGATCCGACGTTCCGGTTCATGACGCTCGACTGGGACGGGCGCATTCGCATGGACCCGTCGTCGTCATACGCGATGCAGCCGCTGATCGCGTTGAAGGACCGCTTCGACATCGCGTTTGCCTGCGACACCGACCACGATCGCCACGGCATCGTCACCAGAACCGCGGGACTGCTGCCGCCGAATCACTACCTGGCGGTGATGATCGACTACCTGTTTGCGCACCGGCCGCGCTGGCGCAAGCGATCCGTGATCGGGAAGACGATTGTCAGCACGCAGATGATCGATCGCGTGGCGGCAAGACTCGGTCGCGCGGTATACGAAGTCCCGGT
>JALYSS010000154.1 GCA_030854685.1 Pseudomonadota bacterium
GGCACGAAGCTCGCAAGCGGGCGAACGAGCAACAGGATCACGAGCAGCAGGATCGCGGGAGAACACGCACGAGAGCGGCGTACGGGCACCGACCTCGTAGTTGGCGCCCGTACGGTTGAACGACCCGGACGTCGGATAGCTCGACGTGAAAGCGCCGACGATGTTCGCGAGCCCCTGCCCGATGAATTCATGATTGCCGTCGATGCGCTGTCCCGACTTCAACGCGACGGCGCGTGCGCTGGAGATCGCCTCCGAGAGCCCGATCACGGTCAGCGCCAGCGCGATCGGGGCGAGGGTCTGCCACGTGCGAAGCGCCATGTCGGGCATCGACAGCGGCGGCACAGCGGACGGCAGTGCGCCGATCGTCGGTACGTTCGCGATGCCTGTGAGCGACAGGACGTACGCGAAAATGGCGCCGAGCACGATTCCGGTGAGCATGTACGGAATGCGCGGCAGCCAACGGCTGCCTGCGATCGCGGCGACCAGCGTGAATACGCCGACGCTCAGCACCGGCAGATTGGTTTCATCGAGGGGGGGTACGAAATCGAGGATGCCGGCAATGAAGCTCGGCTCCTGCGGGACGTCGATGCCGAAGAAATTGCGAGGCCGCGCGCCGATGATCAGCAAGCCCGCGCCCGCAGTGAAGCCGATGACCACCGCCGTCGAAATGAAATTGACCAGCGAGCCGAGGCGCGCGACGCCCAGTCCGAGCTTGATCAGGCCGACCATCAGGTTCAGCGTGAGCACGAGTGCGACGTAGGTGGGCGAGAACGGGACGGCGAGCGCGCTGACCGTCGCGAACACCATCAGCGACGTCGCATTGGTCGGTCCCGACATCAGGTGCCACGACGAGCCCCACAGCGCGCCGACGATCGCGGGCAGCATCGCGCCGTAGAGCCCGTATTCGGGCGGCATGCCGGCGAGCGTCGCATACGCCACGCCTTGCGGCAGCACCATCACCGCGCCGACGAGTCCCGCGAGCGCATCGGCGCGCAGCGTCTCCCGATTGACCCGGTGCCGCCAGGCGAGGAACGGGAAGATTTTCAGCGCGAGCGGATGCACGAATCGCTGTCGCGCGGGAAGCCGGGGATCAGACCTTGCCCTTCCACGGAACGACGATCCGTTCGGTGTAGCGCATCAGAAGGTCGAACAGGTAAGCGACCACGCCGATGACGATGATGCCCATGATGACGATGTCGGTGCGCAGGAAATTCGACGCATTGAGCACCATCTGGCCCAGACCCTTGTTGGCGGCGACCATTTCGGCGGCGACCAATGTCGTCCAGCCGAAGCCGATCGCAATACGCATCGCCGTCAGGATTTCGGGCATCGCGGCCGGTACGACGACGTGCCAGATCACCTGCTGCTTGGTGGCGCCCATCGAATACGCGGCGTGCATCTGCTCTTGCGACACCGAGCGCACGCCGGCGCGCGCACTCATCGCAAGCGGCGCGAAACAGGCGAGGTAGATCAGCAGCACCTTCGAAAGTTCGTCGATGCCGAACCAGATGACGATCAGCGGCAGGTAGGCGAGCGGCGGCAGCGGGCGGTAGAACTCGATCGGCGGATCGAAGACGCCGCGCGCGACGCGCGACACACCCATGGCGACGCCGACCGGAATGGCGGTGAGGCACGCGGCGAAAAACGCCGTGAACACCCGGAACATCGACCAGCCGAAGTTCTCGGCAAGCGGCGCGTCGGTCAACTGTCCCGTCGCCGACTCGTACAGCCGCAGTGCGACGACTTCGGGCGTGGGCAGGAAAAGCGGGGGCACCCAGCGGAAATGGCTCGCGAGCCACCACAGCAGCAGAATGGCGACGATCGTGACCGAGCTGATCAGCGTCGTCGGACCTTCGCCGGGCGTGGTGAACCGCGAGGTCTTGACCATCGTCGTCGTTGCCTTGCGTGACGCAGCGCCGTCGACCATTGGCGGCGTCGCTGTGACGTCGGAGGAGGCAGGTCGTGTCATGCGGCGACCGCATCGGACGCGACCGGCGGTGCGCGATGCTGAATGACTGCCAGCACTTCCTCGCGCACGCGAATGAACTCCGGCGACGATTTGATGGCCCGCGCATCGCGCGTTTCGAGAAAGCGACGGCCGAAATCGACGCGGTATTCATGTGAGATCCGCCCCGGCGTCGGCGTCATCACGACCAGATGCGTCGCGAGAAACAGCGCTTCCTCGACCGAGTGGGTGATGAAAAACATCATCTTGCCGGTTCGGTGCCAGACATCGAGGATCAGTTCCTGGAGCGTTTCGCGCGTGAATGCGTCGAGCGCGCCCAGCGGCTCGTCCATCAACATCAATTGCGGGTCGGAGGCGAGCGCCCGCGCGATACCGACGCGCTGCTGCATGCCGCCCGACAGTTCGTAGATCGCGCGGTCGGCGAAATCGTGCAAGCCGACGAGCCGCAGCTTCTCCAGCGCGACCTTGCGGCGCTCGGCAGCGGCGATGCCGCGCATGCGGAGCCCGAACTCGACGTTGCAGACGACGTTGAGCCACGGCATCAGCGCATGCTTCTGGAACACCACCCCGCGGTCGGCGCCCGGTGCAATCACCGGACTGCCGTCGAGCTCGATCGTGCCTTCGGTCGCGGGCAGGAAGCCGGCGATGCAATTGAGAAGCGTCGTTTTGCCGCAACCCGAAGCGCCGATCGCGACGACGAATTCGCCATCGGCCATGGTCAGGTTGACGTCCGATAACGCGTCGACGACGCCGCCCTGCGAGGCGTAGCGAACGCCCAGGTGGCGGATGTCGAGTGTCGTCATTGTCAGGAATCAGGCATCAGGCATCAGGGATCAGGCGGCGCGTCGGCATCGCGGCCGCCCCGATTCTAGTCCTCGAATCCGATGCCCGAATGCGACGGATTCCGATTCTCGATCCCTGCTACCCGCTGCGCGGCTCCTCAGGCCACTGATCCCTGATACCTGCTCCCTGATCCCTGATCCCTGATCACTTCATCGCCTTGGTCACCCATTCGGTCGTCACCGACTTCGCGTAGTCCGGGGCGACGGACGTGAGCCGGCCCTGTTCCTTCAGGAAGTTGGCCTGTTGTGTCAGCGCCTTGGCCGCTGCGCCGTTCGCGCCACCACCGAGCCACGCCGCAGAGTCCTGTTCCGCCAGCGACGGGAAGCCGTAGAGCTTCATCGCCGCGGGAACGTCCTCGACCTTGCCGCCCGACCACTTCGCGACCGCCTTCGCCTTGTCGGACGTGCCGCCCCATGCGCCCGGATTCGCCTTGTAATCGGCATCGGCCTTCGCGATCGCCTTGACGAGCGCAACCATGAACGCCGGATTCTCCTTCGCGAACGTCCGCGTGACGACGAGGCCGTCGAATGTACACGCGCCCTCCTTGCAGATGTCGCCGGAGGTCATCAGCACCTTGCCGTTCTTCTTGACCGTCGACAGCACCGGGTCCCAGATGAACGTCGCATCGATGTCGCCGCGTCCCCACGCCGCCGCGATTTCGGGCGGACGCATGTTGAGGATCTGCGCATCGCTCGGCTTGATGCCCGCCTTGCTCATTGCGTAGAGCAACTGGAAGTGCGACGTCGATACGAACGGCGTCGCGATCTTCTTGCCCTTGAGATCGGCGATCGAGTTGATGCCGCTCCCGTTGCGCGCGACGAGCGCCTCCGCGGACGCGATGTCCTCGAGGATCCAGAACAGTTCGACATCCATCCCCTGGCTGATCGCCGTCGCGATGCCGGTCGAGCCGATCTCGCCCAGCTGCACGTCGCCCGACGCCATCGCGCGGATGACGTCGCCGCCACCGCCGAATTGCCGGAAGTTGATCTTGATGCCGGTTTCCTTCTCGATTTCGCCCGATTGCTGGACCCATCGCCAGGGATTCATCATGTCCTGGTACGCGAACGTCACCGTCTTTTGCGCCCACGCAGCGGTTGCGCCGAATGCCAGCACAACCGCCGTCAACCACAGTCCCAAATTGCGTTTCATGCTCCCTCCGAAGGATAGTTGTGAGTCGCGTTGCCCGCACCGCGTACCTATGGCCCCCTGCACGCCGCGCGCAAGATTAAAGCGCCGAGACCGTCTTGCGCAAGATGTCGGCGATGAGATCGATGTGGTGCTTTTCGGCGATCAGCGGCGGCGCGATCAGCGCGCAGTCGCCGGTGTTCTTCAGGTTGAGTCCGTTGTCGAACAGTTTCTTCTGCAGCGTGTTGCCGCGTCGGCCCGGCGTGCCGTCTGACTCGAGGTCGAACGCTGCGAGCATGCCATAGCCGCGAATGTCGGTGATGTACGGCGTGCCGCGCAACGAGAACATCGCGTCCTGGAAATACGGCGCGAGCTCGTGCGCACGCTCGAAGAGGCCTTCGTCTCGGTAGATATCGAGCGTCGCGAGTCCCGCCGCGCAGGCGGCAGGATGCCCCGAATAGGTGTAGCCGTGGAAGAACTCGATTGCACCTTCCTGGGCCGCCGCCATCACCGTGTCGTAAATGCGCTCGGAAATGGCGACGGCGCCCATCGGCTGCGCCGCATTGGTGAGCGCCTTCGCCATCGTCATCATGTCCGGTGTCACGCCGAAGCTTTGCGCCGCGAACGGCGCTCCGGTGCGGCCGAAGCCGGTGATCACCTCGTCGAACACCAGAAGAATGCCGTGCGTGTCGCAGATCTTGCGCAGCCGCGCAAGATACCCCTGCGGCGGCACCAGGCAGCCGGCCGATCCCGCAATCGGCTCGACGAAGCAGGCGGCAATGTTCTCCGCGCCGTACAGGTTGACGAATCGCGACAGGTCATCGGCGAGGTCCGCGCCGTGCGCACCCTGTCCCGGCGTGTAGTAGTTCTCCGGGAGATGCGTGTGCCGCATGTGCACGACGCCCGCGACGCCGGGCCCGTACCTGCGCCGATTGTTGATGATGCCCGACAGCGCCACGCCGCCGAAGTTGACCCCGTGGTAGGCGCGCTCGCGCGATACGAACATCGTGCGGCCCGTCTGCCCACGCGCCTGGTGATACGCCAGCGCAACCTTCATCGCCGTGTCGACCGACTCGGAGCCCGAGTTGACGAAAAAGATGCGATTCAGGTCGCCCGGCGTCAGCTCGGCGACGCGAGCGGCGAGTTCGAAGCTCTTCGGGTGCGCGCGCAGGAACGGTGCGACGAAGTCGAGTTCGAGCAACTGGCGGTGCACGGCCTCGGCGATTTCCTTGCGGCAATGCCCCGCGGCCACGCAAAACAGGCCCGACGAGGCGTCGATGATCTTTTCGCCGCGATCGTTGAAGTAGTACATGCCCTCGGCGCGATCGACGATCCGCGGATCCGATTTGAAGTCTCGGTTCGGCGTGAACGGCATCCAGAACTCGTCGAGCGATAGAGGATTTTGCACAGCTTGATTGCGAAGCGTGAATTCGGCGTGGCCCATGTCAGGTATCCGGTATCAGAGGTCAGGGATGAGGGATCAGGGATCAGGTAGCGGTGACGAGCACCGGTGCGCTCTGCCTGATCGGCTATCGTTCATCATATGCCTTTGTAGCGCCAAGCCATGTCCGGTTCAAGGAGCCAGATGCCGACTCCCGGCTGGGCCAGTTGCTGATACTGATCCCTGATACCCGATCCCTGATACCTGATACCTGCCAATGTGGAATCAGCTGATCCATCTCTCGTTTCGCAGCAAGGTCGGCTTGCAGGCGCAGATCCGCGAGATGCTCGTCGCGGCGATACTCGACGGCCACATTCCCGCGGGTGTCGCGCTGCCTTCGACGCGCGTGCTGGCGTCGCAGTTGGGCGTTGCGCGCAATACGGTCGCGCTGGCCTACGAGCTGCTCGTCAACGAAGGCTACCTGCTGACGAAAAGCCGCAGCGGGCACTACGTCAATCCCGAGATCGTCGCCGGCCGCGTCGGATTGCCGCGCGCGCCCGGGGTCGGCAACCTGCCCGCGCCGGTCGACTGGACCCCGCGCTGGCGGGGCGCCGTATCGGGACAGCGCAACATCGTCAAGCCACGCGACTGGCAGCGCTATCCCTATCCGTTCATCTACGGGCAATTCGATCCCGCGCTGCTGCCGATGCCCGGATGGCGCGAATGCAGCCTGCAGGCGACATCCGTGTCGGAGGTTCGCGGCTGGGCCGGCGATCTCGTCGATGCCGACGATGCGCTGCTGATCGAGCAGATCCAGACGCGACTTCTCGTGCGCCGCGGCGTGTTCGCGGCGCCAGACGAAATTCTGGTTACGGTGGGCGCGCAGCACGCGCTGTTCCTGCTCGCGACGTTGCTCGTCGACGCCAACACGACGGTCGGCATCGAGAATCCCGGCTATCCGGATGCGCGCAACATCTTCGCGTCCCGTACTGCGAACGTCGTTCCGCTGCCGCTTGACGGGGCAGGACTTGCGCTGACATCGGCGCTCGACGCCTGCGATTACGTCTATCTGACGCCGTCGCACCAATGTCCGACGAACGTGACCATGCCGCTTGCAAGGCGTGAAGCGCTGCTTGCATGGGCGCAGGCGAACGATCGTATCCTGATCGAGGACGACTACGAAATCGAGCTCGGACTCGAAGGCCGCGTGCAACCGGCGCTGCAAAGCCTCGATCATTCCGGTCATGTCGTCTACGTCAGCAGCCTGTCGAAGACGCTCGCGCCCGGCATCCGCATCGGCTTCATCGTCGGCAACCGCGACCTGATCCGCGAAGTGCGCGCGCTGCGGCGCCTGATGCTTCGCCACCCGGCGGCGAACAACGAGCGTTCGGTCGGCCTCTTTCTCGCGATGGGGCACCACGACGCATTGCTGCGACGCTTGCGGCAGGCCTATGCTGAGCGGTCGCAACTGGTCGCGGCGGCGTTAACGACGCATCTTCCCGGTGTGCGCTTCACGGCCGTCGCGGGCGCCTCGTCGTTCTGGTTGCGATTCGCCGATCACGTCGACACGCGCGTCGTCGCCGAATCATCGGCACGCAGGGGCGTCCTGATTGAACCCGGCGACGTGTTCTTCGTCGGCGGCGACCGGGAACCGGTACCGACGAATTACGCGCGACTCGGCTTCGCGTCGATCGATGCCACGCGGATCGAGCCCGGCGTCGCGATGCTTGCCGCCGCCTGCGCGCAGGTCGTCGACGCGGCTCACTGACACCACGCCCGATAGCTCGCTGGACCTACCGGTGACCGATCGGCGAGAGTAATCTGGCCGCCGTTCCGTTCAGAGAAGGCGTGCATGCGCATCGGCGTCCCGAAGGAAATCAAGGTTCTCGAAAATCGCGTGGGCCTGACACCCGGTTCCGTGCGCGAACTCGTTCATCACCGGCATCAGGTCACGGTCCAGCAGGGCGCGGGCGAGGGGATCGGCGCCGGCGACGCGGATTACGAGCGCGAAGGCGCGACGATGATGCCAAGCGCCACCGACATTTTCGCGTCATGCGACATGATCGTGAAGGTGAAGGAGCCGCAACCGGCCGAGCGCGCGATGCTGAGGCCGGGACAGATTCTCTTCACCTACCTGCATCTCGCACCCGATCCCGACCAGACGCGCGACCTCGTCGCGAGCAACGCCGTCTGCATCGCGTACGAAACGGTCACGTCCCCGGCCGGTGGCTTACCGTTGCTGGCGCCGATGTCCGAGGTGGCGGGACGGCTCGCGGTACAGGCCGGCGCGCACTATCTGGAACAGCCGCACGGCGGCAAAGGCGTGTTGCTCGGTGGCGTCCCCGGCGTAGTTCAGGCGCACGTCGTCGTGCTCGGCGGCGGCGTCGTCGGCACGCATGCGATCGAAATCGCGCTCGGCATGGGCGCGCGCGTCACGGTGCTCGATCGCAGCGTCGATGCGTTGAAGCGGTTATGGGCGCACTACGGTCCGGCCTTGCAGACGGTGTTCTCGACCGTCGAGGCGATCGAGCGCTACGTCGCGGCGGGTGACCTCATCATTGGCAGCGTGCTTGTTGCCGGCGCCACGGCGCCGAAGCTCGTGACGCGCGCGATGGTGAGCCGCATGCAGCCGGGGTCGGTCGTCGTCGACGTGGCGATCGACCAGGGCGGCTGCTTCGAAACGTCGCACGCGACGACGCACGCTGAGCCGACGTATCTCGTTGACGGCGTCGTCCATTATTGCGTGGCGAACATGCCGGGCGGCGTCCCGCGCACGTCGACGTTGGCGCTCAACAACGCCACGCTCCCGTTCGTCGTCGCGATTGCCGACAAGGGCTGGAAACGCGCGCTCGCCGACGACGTTCACCTGCGGCAGGGCCTGAACGTCGCATTCGGCAAGGTGACGTGCGCGCCGGTGGCCGAGGCGCTCGGCTATGCGTGGTCGGATCCCGTGTCGCTCGTGGCTTGAATCCGGCCGGTTTGCGCCTGGCCTAAACTACCGTGTTGCGCTGGCCCTAGCCGCGGCGCTCCGCCGGGCTCAAAATCGAACGCTCGACTCTCACGGAAGCATGCGCATGAACACGATGACTGAATCCAGGAACCTCGCGGTGCAGGGACGCCAGACAATGACGCCGTCGGAGGCGTTCGTCGAAACGCTGGTAGCGCAAGGCGTCAAGGACGTCTTCGGCATCGTCGGCTCGGCGTACATGGACGCGCTGGATCTGTTTCCGCAGGCCGGCATCCGGTTCATCTCGGTCGCGCACGAGCAGGGTGCTGGCCACATGGCCGACGGCTACTCGCGCGTGTCCGGGCGTCACGGCGTTTGCATTGCGCAGAACGGGCCGGGCATCACCAACTTCGTCACGTCGATCGCCGCGGCGTACTGGGCGCATACGCCGGTCGTCATGATCACGCCGGAAACCGGCTCGATGACGCTCGGCCTCGGCGGCTTTCAGGAAACCGAGCAGCTGCCGATCTTCTCGAAGATCACGAAGTACCAGGCGCAGGTGAACAACAGGGCGCGGATGGCCGAGCTGACGAGCCGTGCCTTCGACCGGGCGACGCTCGAAATGGGGCCGACGCAGGTCAACATTCCGCGCGACTTCTTTTACGGCGACATCGACTGCGAAATTCCGCGGCCGCTCGCCATCGAGCGTGGCGCCGGCGGCGAGCACAGCCTCGACCAAGCGGCCGCACTGCTCGCGCAGGCGAAATTCCCGGTGATTCTCGCGGGCGGCGGCATCATCATGGGCGACGCCGAAGCCGACGCAGTCGCGCTGGCCGAATTGCTGCAGGCGCCCGTGTGCACGAGTTACCTGCACAACGACGCATTTCCGGCGCGTCATCCGCTGTGGTGCGGGCCGCTCGGCTACCAGGGCTCGAAGGCCGCGATGAAGTTGATCGCGAAAGCCGATGTCGTGCTGGCGCTCGGCACGCGGCTCGGGCCGTTCGGAACGCTGCCGCAGCACGGACTTGATTACTGGCCGAAGGACGCGAAGATCATCCAGATCGATGTCGACGCGAAGATGCTCGGCCTGGTGAAATCGATTTCCGTCGGCCTCTGCGCCGACGCCGGTGCGGCGGCGCGTGCGCTCGTCGCTCGCCTCGAGGGCAAGGAACTCGCGTGCAATGCCAATCGCGATGCGCGGCTCGCGACGCTTCGTGAAGAAAAGGGCGTTTGGGAGAGGGAGCTCGACGCCTGGACGCATGAAAAGGACCGCTGGTCCGTGGAAGTCAGCGCGCAGTCGTCGCACATGCATCCGCGCGAGATGCTGCGCGAACTGGAGCGTGCCATGCCGGACGACGCAATGGTCTCGACGGACATCGGCAACATCTGCTCGGTGTCGAATAGCTATTTGCGCTTCGGGCGCCCGCGCTCGATGTTTGCCGCGATGAGCTTCGGCAACTGCGGCTACGCGTTTCCGACGATCATCGGCGCGAAGGTCGCGGCGCCGGACCGGCCCGCGATTGCGTATGTTGGCGACGGCGCGTGGGGCATGAGCTTCGGCGAACTGCAGACGTGCGTCCGCGAAAGCATTCCGGTCACCGCCGTCGTCTTCAATAACGGCCAATGGGGCGCCGAGAAGAAGAATCACGTCGACTTCTACGACAACCGCTTCATCGGCGTGAACCTCGACCGGCAGCCGTCGTGGGCCGCCGTCGCGCAGGCGATGGGTGCTGCCGGCCTGCGCGTCGAAAAGGTGTCCGACGTCGGGCCGGCGTTGCGTGCGGCGGCCGCGGCGCAGCGCGAAGGCAGGACGACGGTGCTCGAAATGATGGTCACGCGCGAGTTGGGCGATCCGTTCAGGCGCGACGCGCTTTCGCTGCCGGTGCGCCACCTCGCGAAGTACAAGGCGACCGCGGCGTAGTAAGGGGTCGGACATTGGGATCAGAGACGAATTTCCGGTCGCATGACACCGACTCCGGTCAATCTACGCGTGGAAATTCGTCTCTGACCCCATTGATCGCACGCGCGCGCGTCGCGCAGGCCGTTGCGGACGGCTGGACGCAGGAGCAGGCCGACGAAGCCGCGATCGCCGTCGGCTGGGCGATCGTCGAGCCCTCGCGCAACCGCGCACTTGCCGAACTCGCCGTGCGCGACACCGGCCTTGGCAACGTCGCCGACAAGATCGCCAAGAATCACCGCAAGACGATCGGCTTGCTGCGCGACCTGCAAGGCGCGCGCTCGGTCGGCGTCATCGAGGACGATCGCGCGCGCGGTCTGATCGAAATCGCGCGTCCGGTGGGCGTCGTTGCCGCGATTACGCCGTCGACGAATCCTGCCGCGACACCCGCCAACAACATCATCAATGCCGTGAAGGGACGCAACGCGATCGTGCTCGCACCGTCGCCGAAGGGCCAGTCGACGCTCGAGTTGCTGCTGCAATTCGTGCATGACGAGTTCGACCGCATCGGCGCGCCGTGCGATCTCGTCATGCAGTTGCCCACGCCAGTCACGCGTGAGCGAACGTTCGAGCTGATGCGCGAGGCGGATCTCGTCGTCGCGACCGGCTCCGCCACGAACGTTCGAGCGGCCTACGAAAGCGGCACGCCAGCGATTGGCGTCGGTGTCGGCAACGTCGCGGTGATCGTCGATGAAACAGCGGATGTCACCGATGCCGCCGCAAAGATTGCACGCTCGAAGACGTTCGACAACGCGACGAGTTGCTCGTCGGAGAACAGCGTCATTGCCGTAGCGGCGATCGCCGATACGTTGCTCGCCGCACTCGCGCACGAAGGCGGTGTACTGCTCAGCGCCGCCGAAACGGCACAGCTCGCGCGCACGATGTTCGCTGGCGGAAGGCTTGCGCCTGCCGTCGTCGCGCAGGGCGCGGCGACGATTGCCCGGCTCGCGGGATTGACCCGTCCCTCGGTGCGCGACGCCCGATTCCTGATCGTCGAGGAAGCAGGCGTCGGTCGGGAACACCCGTTTTCCGGCGAAAAACTGTCACCGGTGCTGGCGTTCTATCACGCGCCGGATTTTGCCGCGGCAACGGCACGCGCGACCGAATTGCTGCGCTTTCAAGGCGCGGGGCATTCGGTCGGCTTGCATACCCGGACGACCGATCGCGCGCGCGACCTCGGATTGACGCTGCCCGTGTGCCGGGTGATCGTCAATCAGGCGCATTGCTTCGCCACGGGCGGCAGCTTCGACAACGCGCTGCCATTTTCGCTCTCGATGGGCTGTGGCACATGGGGTCGCAACAGCATTTCCGACAATCTCGGCTACCGACACTTCCTGAACATCACGCGCGTCGTGCGGCCGTTTGCGCCGGAGCACGTCCGCGAGCCCGCCGACGACGAGCTGTTCGGTCGCTATCGCGCGAAATATGGCGCCTGACGCGGAAGGTCCGCCGGTCACCTTTCGCGACGTCATCGATGCGCATGCGGCGTCGCAGCCGGACGCGCCGTTCCTGATCGCGCCGGAGCCCGCGCTCGAAATCGACTACGCGACGCTGCGCCGAAACTGCCGGGCGTTCGCAGCCCTGCTTGCGGAGCGCGGCGTCGAGCCGGGCGCCACCGTTTCCTTCATGCTGGAAAACGGCGCCAGCGCGGCGACGGTCTTTCTCGGCGCGATGTATGGCGGCCATGTCGTGTCGCCGATCAACCTGCACGCGCAGGATGCGCAGCTCGAGTACACGCTCGCGCACTCCGACACGCGCATCGTATTCACGGCAGCCGGGAATCGCGCGCGGCTCGCGAGCATGCGGCAGGCGAGCGGGTCGACTTTCGACGTGTGCGTCGTCGAATCCGACGGCCTCGCTTTGCCGGAGGCTGCTTCGTTTCGTCCAGCGCCGCGCGGCAGCGCTGATCCCGCGATGTTGATGTATACGTCGGGGACCACCGGACAGCCGAAGGGCGCGCTGCTGTCGCATGCGAACATGCTCTCGGGCGCGCGGGCGGTTGCGCGGTCGCTTGCACTTGCGCCCGCCGATCGCGTACTGTCGTCGCTGCCGCTTTATCACATCAACGGACAATGCATCGCGACGGTCGCGCCGCTGGTGTCGGGCGGCAGCATCGTGATGCCGCGTCGCTTCAGCGCGTCGCAATGGTGGTCGCTCGTCGCGCGCTATCGGCCAACGTGGATCAACATGGTGCCGACGATCATCGCCTACCTGTTGAACGGACCGGAGCTCACGGCCGAGCAGGCGGAGGCGTGCCGAAACGTCCGGTTCGGACGCTCGGCGTCCGCCCCGCTGCCGCCCGAACAGCATCGCGCGTTCGAGGATCGCTTCGGATTCTCGGTAATCGAGGCGATGGGCCTGACCGAATGCGCGTCCGTCGCATTCACCAATCCGATCGAGAAGTCCGCGCGCAAATACGGGTCGCCCGGCAAGCCGCTTGGCGTCGAGGCGCGCGTCATCGGCCGCGCGGGGCAGCCGGTTGACGGCGACGCGCGCGGCGAAATTGAATTGCGCGGACCGAACGTCATGATCGGTTATTACAAGTCGCCGGAGGCGACGGCGGCCGCACTGCGCAACGAGGGTTGGCTCGCGACCGGCGACCTTGGCTATCGCGACACCGACGGATACTATTTCATCACCGGTCGACTCAAGGAACTGATCATCAAGGGCGGCGAAAACATCGCGCCGCGCGAAATCGACGAGGCGCTGCTCGCGCATCCCGCGGTGCTGGAAGCGGCGGCCGTCGGCGTCCCCGATCCGGCGTACGGACAGGAGATCCTTGCCTGCGTCGTCATCAAGCCTGGCGCAGTCTGCACCGAGGACGACCTGCGCGCACATTGCATGCGTACGCTCGGACGCTACAAGTCGCCGCGCTATCTGCGGCTGGTCGGCCAGTTGCCGAAGGGGCCGTCGGGCAAGGTGCAGCGACTCAAGCTGACCGAGCTTTGACGCGCTGCTGCGTAGTCGACGTACCTGCGATGGAAGACCCACCACGAATGTTCCAAGCGCCTTCCGGCAGTGAATCGACCTTCCCGGTCCTGATCTGGCGCGGCACTGCGGACGGCTCGTTCCAACGCTACGACGTGCCGCGTCGCGCATCGCAGACGGTGCTCGACGTCGTCACGCACGTGCAGCGCCACCTCGACGCCTCGCTCGCGTATCGCTACGCATGCCGCGTCGGCATGTGCGGCTCATGCGCGATGACGGTGAACGGCAAGGCACGCTGGACCTGCCGCACGCACGTCGACACGGTGGGCGGTGACAGGACGCTCGAAATCGGCCCGCTCCATCACCTGCCGATCGTGCGTGACCTCGTCGTCGACATGACACCGTTCTTCGACAAGTGGGCCGCGGCGAAAGGCCAGTTCAAGCCGACCGCGACGCGGCGCGACGATTTTGCGAAGATCGCGCCCGCATCGCCTGCACGCCGCGCGATCGACGCGACGATCGAATGCATCGGCTGTGGCGTGTGTTATGCGTCGTGCGACGTCGTCGGCTGGAAGGCCGATTACCTCGGCCCGGCGGCATTGAACCGCGCCTGGACGCTGATCAACGACGTCCGGGACGGCGCGGGCGCATCACGCCTGCGCGCCGTCGCCGGCGATGGCGGCTGCCAGTCGTGCCACACGCATCAGTCGTGCACCGAGCGCTGCCCGAAGCATATTTCGCCCACCGCGTCGATCGCGGGCTTGAAGCGCCTCGTCGCGATTGCCGCGGTGAAAGGGAAGCTGTGATCGACGTGAACGCGGCGCGGCCGCTGACCATCGAAGACGAGTCGATGCGTGACGTTCGATACGCCGCGTGGCGATTCGTGCTTCAGCGCGCGTCGGCCGCCGTGCTCGCCGTCTGCGTCGTTGCGCATCTCGCCACGATCATCTACGCGGCGCGCCGTGGCTTGAGCGCGGAGGCGATGGTTGCGCGCATGCACGCGAGTTCATTCTGGCCGATCTTCTACACGATCTTCGTCGTCGCCGTCGCGATTCATGCGCCGCTCGGATTACGCGCGATCGCCGACGAATGGCTCGGGTTGCGCGGGCGCGGCACCGACACCGTCCTGACATTGCTTGCACTCGCGCTGCTCGGCGGCGGACTCTACGCCGTGCGCTCGCTGACCGCCTGACATGGCCGCAGCCGCTTCGACTTCGTCCACGATACTGCGCAACGATGCGCGAACCCGCGGCCATCCAGGATTCCTGGCGTTCGTCGTCCATCGCGTCTCGGGCATCGTCCTCGCGCTGTTCCTGCCCGTGCACTTCTTCACGTTGTCGCAGGCGCTCGCGCATCCGGCGGCGCTCGACCGGTTCCTGGGCTGGACGCGCCAGCCGGCGGTCAAGTTCGCGGAGACGATGCTCGTGCTGGCGCTCGCCGTCCATCTGGCCGGAGGCGTACGATTGCTGTTTGTCGAGTTCGTCGGATGGCGCGCCGATTGGCAGAAGTCCGCCATCGCCGTTGCGTTTGCAGCCGCGGTGGCGTATGCGCTGCTGTTCGCCCTCAATGGATGACATAGTGTGAACAGGCCCCGATCATGACGCTTCGCATCGCTCCCGCTCGCGTTGAACAGGCGGCCAAGGACCTGTACATTCGCGCGCTCAAGATGCTGCCGCCGGACATCAAGCGCGGCTTCGACAAGCTCGTCGCACGCGAAACCGACAAGACGGCGCAATCGGTCCTGGGCGTGATGGTGCGCAATATCGCCGTCGCCGAGCAGACCGACAACCTGCTGTGCCAGGACACCGGCATCCCGATCTACAACGTGACGATCGGGCGCGATGTCGTCGTCGACGGCGTCGCGCTCAAGGCCGCCATTCGCCGCGGCTGCGAGCGCGCCACGCGCGAGCATCCGCTGCGCTCGTCGGTCGTGCATCCGCTCACGCGCCACAACGAGCACTCATCGTGCGGCGAGGGCATACCGGTCATTCACCTCGATTTCAGCGACGCCTTCGACGGCCTGCGCATCGAGATGATTCCGAAGGGTTCCGGATCCGAGAACAACTCGTGGCTGCGGATGGCGATCCCGGCCGAAGGCGTCGACGCCATCAAGCGCTTCGTCATCGACTGCGTGCTCGATGCGGGTGGCAGGACCTGCCCGCCGACGATCGTCGGCGTCGGCGTCGGCGGCACGTCGGACCTGTGCGTGCACCTCGCGAAGCGCGCGGCAACGCGACCGCTCGGCACACATTGCGCAGATCCGGGGGGCGCGGCGCTCGAGAACGAGTTGTCGGAGGCGGTCAATTTGCTCGGCGTCGGACCGCAGGGGCTCGGTGGTGACGCGACAGCGTTTGCGGTCCATGTGGAACTCGCGGCGACGCACATCACGATGAACCCCGTCGCCGTCAACATGCAGTGTCACTCGGCGCGGCGCGCGAGCGCGCTCTTCACCGAAACCGGCGTTGAGTACGGGTACTGAATGGCGCACTACGAATTGACACTGCCGGTCACCGAAGACGCGATACGCCGGCTTCGCATCGACGATACCGTCACGCTGCAGCAGCGCCTCTTCGGCATTCGCGACGCGACGCTGATCGCGCTCTTCGATCGCGGGCGCTCGACGCGGCTCGATCTTCGCGGCCAAGCGGTAATCCATACGGCGCCGAACGTGAAGAAAGTGCCGGTCTCGCCGGCATGTCCCACCGGCTACGCGTCGGTGTGCATCGGCACGACGACGTCGATGCGGATGGAGCGCTTCACTGAACCGCTGATGCGGCAACTCGGCGTGCGAATCATCGTCGGCAAGGGCGGATTGGGTCCGGCGTCGCTCGGTGCGTTCCGCGAGTTGGGTGGCGTCTATCTTGCGATCGTCGGCGGAACGGCGGCGCTCGAGACGACGTGGATCGACGCGATCGAGGACGTCGACCTCGATGACCTCAATCCCGAAAGCCTCTGGCAGTTTCGAATCCACGATTTCGGCCCGCTGCTGGTGGCAATGGACAGCCACGGCGGCAGCCTCTACGACGCCGTCGATCATGCGGCGCGCGACCGCCGCGCCGCAGCGCTGGCCGCGTTGAACGTCAAAACCTGATGGATATCCCGCGGTTGCGGACCGACGTCCTGATCCTCGGCGCCGGAGGGGCGGGGCTGTTTGCCGCGCTGCACGCGCATCAGTGCGATCCGTCGCTCGACATCACGATCGCAGTCAAGGGATTGCTCGGCAAATGCGGCTGCACGCGGATGGTGCAGGGCGGCTACAACGTCGCGCTCGCACCCGGCGATTCGGTCGAGCGTCACTTCATGGACACGATCGAAGGTGGCAAGTGGCTGCCGAACCAGGAACTCGCGTGGACGCTCGTCACCGGCGCTGTCGAGCGGATTCATGAGCTCGAAAACGAGCTCGGCTGCTTCTTCGATCGCAACCCCGATGGCACGATTCACCAGAAAGCGTTCGCCGGACAGACGTTCGACCGCACCGTACACAAGGGTGACCTGACCGGCATCGAGATCATGAACCGCCTCGCCGAGCAGGTGTGGGCGCGAAGGCTGCGGCGCCTCGAGGAGCACCGCGCGCTCGATTTCATCCCGGCGCGCGACGGCGCGCTCGCCGGCGTGCTGATGATCGACATTCGAACGGGCGATCCACGCTTCGTGCAGGCAAAGGCGGTGCTGCTCGCGACCGGCGGCGGACCGACGATGTACCGGTTCCACACGCCGTCGGGCGACAAGAGTTGCGATGGCCTTGCGATGGCGCTGCGCTTCGGCTTGCCGCTGCGCGACATGGAAATGGTGCAGTTCCATCCGACCGGACTCCTGGCCGGTGCGCATACGCGAATGACCGGCACCGTGCTCGAGGAAGGACTGCGCGGCGCCGGTGGCTATCTGCTGGACGGAAACGGCAACCGCTTCATGCACCGCTACGACCCGCGCGACGAGCGTGCGACCCGCGACATCGTGTCGCGTGCGATCTTCGCCGAAATGCGCGCCGGCCGCACGACCCCGAACGGCGGCGCCTGGCTCAGCATGGCGCATCTCGGGCCCGACAACGTGCGCCGCCAATTCAAGGGCATGGTCGAGCGCTGCGCCGATTGCGGTTTCGATCTCGCCGCCGGCAGGGTGGAAGTCGTTCCGACGGCGCATTACATGATGGGCGGCGTCGAGTTCGCGGCCGATTGCACCACCGAACGCGAGGCGCTCTTCGTCGCCGGCGAGGATTCGGGTGGCGTGCACGGCGCCAATCGGCTGGGCGGCAACGGTGTCGCGAATTCGACGGTATTCGGCGCCATCGCCGGCGACGCGATGGCGACAGCATTGCCGCGAGACGCATCCTGGCGCGAACCCGACCAGGCCGCGCTTGAAGCAAGCCTCGGCCGTGCGCTGCTGCCGCTGTCGGATGGCGGCGACCGCGAAGGCGACCTCGAAGCGATTCGCGAGCGGCTTTACGCGACGATGTGGGATGACGCCGGCATCGTTCGCGATGCGACGGGATTGGCGCGCGCAGCCGGGACTTTGGCCGAGCTCGCTCGGTCGATCGAGCGGTATCGTCTCCCTGCCGCAGCGCGGGATCGTTCGTTCAACATGACCTGGCACGACTGGCTCAACCTTGCGAACCTGGTCGCGGTGTCGCGCGTGATCGTGCGGGCCGCGCAGGCGCGCGAAAATTCGCGCGGTGCACATTTCCGCGCCGACTTTCCCGGAGGCGGCGATCTCGAGACATCGGCCTTTACGCGAGTCCGGTCCAGCGCCGACAGCGAACTTGCGGTCGAATCGATGCCGGTCGCGTTCACGCGCGTTCGACCCGGAAGCTCGCTGATCTGATCCGCCGGGAGCCGCGCTGGAACGGCCCCGTCTGGCGACGCCACGGCCAAAACATGTCGTGTTACGATACAATCGGCGAAGTGAAGAAGTCCCGGCAGGCAGGCCGACCGGGGCCGGAAGTTCAGGGTGACCAATCACGAACGAATAGGAGGAGCACCATGGAAAGTTTCACCCGCCGCAAGGCGCTGAAGACCGGACTCGCGCTTGGCGCGGCGCCGCTCGTAGCCCATCCGATCCTGACGTTCGGTCAGGGCGAATCGCCGATCAAGATCGGCATGCACGACCCGCTGACCGGGACCTACGCCGCCGAGGGTGAAAGCGAAGTTCGCGGTGCCAAGATGGCGCTTGCCGAGGTCAACGCCAAGGGCGGCATCCTGGGCCGCAAGGTCGAGCTAATCGTCGAGGACGACAACGCGAACGCGGGCCTCGCGGCGCAGAAGGCGCACAAGTTGATCGAAAAGGACGGCTGCTCGATGATCATGGGCGCCGTGTCGTCGGCGACGGCGCTGTCGGTGAACCAGGTCGCGCACGAGAAGGGCATCCCGTACATGGTCACCGGCGGCCATACCGATCCGGTTACCGGGACCGAATGTCACTGGACGACGTTCCGCATCTGCACGACGACCTACATGCTTGCCGCCGGCCTCGTGAATACGCTTGCGAGCAAGTTCGGCAAGAAGTGGTATTTCATCACTCCCGACTACGCGTTTGGGCACACGTTCCAGGCGGCGTACGCGAAGATCCTCGCGAGCCTTGGCGGAGAAGTGCTCGGCAACTCGCTGTCTCCGCTCGGGACCACCGACTTCTCGTCGTACCTGATCAAGGCGCAGTCGACGAATCCCCAGGTGCTGATTCTTCTCGTGGACGGGCAGGATCTCGTCAACTGCATGAAGCAGGCGGTGCAATTCGGGTTGCAGAAGAAGATGCCGATCGGCGGCGGCCTTTCGGAGCTCGAGGTCCTGAACGCACTGTCGCCCGACGCGCGGCTTGGCTGGTGGACGCTCGAGTGGTACTGGAACCAGCCGAACGTGCCGCACGTGAAGGAATGGGTCGCCAGCTACCGCAAGCTCTACACCGACGGCAGCTATCCCAGCGCCCGCACCTGGTTCGGCTACGCCGGATTGCACTCGCTTGCACTCGGCGCTGCACACGCCAAGAGCATCGAGCCCACGAAGCTCGCGAAGGCGCTCGAGGGGCTGGAGCTGCCGCCCGAAATCAAGCTGCAGCCGAACAAGGTCTACTTCCGGAAGGAAGATCACCAGCTCATGTCGAGCGAGTTCCCCGGTGAGATCAATTCCAAGGGAAAGTATCCCGACCTGTTCAAGGTGGCGAGCGTCGTCCCGGGTGACAAGACCGCGTTGCCCGTGACCGAGACCGGCTGCAAGCTCGACTATCCGGCCTGACATTCGCGTAGTCTTCTGCGCGCGCCGCGCGGCCGCTCCGGCCGCGTGGCCGCACCGCGGCGGACGCCCGTCCGCCACGGTCCTATAAACTGCACCGTCGCGCGAAGGGGAGGCGCATGCAGCTCCTGCTGTTCAATGCGTTCAACGGGCTGATCCAGGGCGTGTTCTACGCGCTGATGGCGCTCGGTCTCGCGCTGATCCTCAGCCTCAATTCGGTCATCAATATGGCGCACGGCGGCTTCCTCGTCATCGGCGCCTATCTCGCGTACTCGCTCGTACCGTACCTCGGGTTCTGGGGCGCGCTCGTCGTCGGTCCGATCGGTGCCGCCGTCATCGGGCTTGCCGTCGAGCGCGTGCTCATCCGGCCGCTCTACAAGCGCCCGGACCCGATCTACACGCTGCTGCTGACGTTCGGGCTCGCGCTGATCATCGAGGACATGACGCGCACCATCTGGGGCGCGCAGGGCCTGCCGTTCCAGGTGCCGGCGGTGCTCAATTCGCCCGTCAGCAGCGTGCTGTTCTTCATCACCGGCTATCGACTGCTCGTCGTCGCGATCACGATCATCGTGATACTCGGCCTGTACCTGCTGCTGCGCTATACGCGGCTCGGCATTCGCATCCGCGCGGGAACGTTCGACCTCGAAACGGTATCGGCGCTCGGCGTCAACATCTACCTGTTGCGCGCGCTCAACTTTGCACTCGGCTGCCTGCTGGCCGGACTCGCCGGCGCGCTCGCCGCCGGCATCCTGGGCCTCACCCCGCCGATGGGCAGCAGCCTCATCATGCCGAGCTTCGTCGCGATCATCGTTGGTGGCGTCGGCAGCCTGGTCGGCAGCATCCTCGGCGGGTTGCTCATCGGCGTGGCGGCCGGGATCACGACCACCTACTATCCGGCCGCGAGCGAAGCCGTGATCTACCTGATCATGCTGATCGTCCTGGTAATAAGGCCGCGCGGCCTGCTCGGGCAGGAGGGACTATTCGAATGATCCGGCGCCACGGTTTCGAGATCGTCTTGTGGATCGCCCTCGCAACCGTGCCGCTTTGGCTCACGCACGTCGGCGGCTACTCGGCGCTCGGCAGCAAGATCCTGATCTATGGCATTGCCGCACTCGGGCTGAACCTCGTGCTCGGATTTACCGGCGGCCTTTCGTTTGGCCATGCCGCGTACTTCGGGCTCGGTGCGTACGGCGCGGGCATGACGCTCAAGTACCTCGTGGCGTCGACGCCGCTCGCGATATTGATTGGCACGCTGGTGGGTGGCGTCGCCGCGACGCTGCTCGGTCCGCTCGTGATGCGCAGGCGCGGCATCTACTTCGCGATGATCACGATCGCGATCGGGCAGCTCTTCTATTTCGTCGTCGTGCGCTGGAACAACGTGACTGGCGGGGAAGACGGTCTCGCCGGATTTCGGCGCCAGCCGCTGCATCTGGGTAGCCTCGTCTACGACGTGCAGACCGAAACCAAATTCTATTACCTCGTGCTGTTCTGCTTTGTCGTCGCCGTCATCATCATGCGCGTGCTGCTCGCGTCGCCGCTCGGGCACACCTGGGTCGCGATTCGCGAGAATCGGCGCCGCGCGCAGTTCCTCGGCTTGCGCACCGATCTTTACGTGTGGGCGTCATTCGCGATCTCGGGCACGTTGACCGCACTCGCAGGCACGCTGAATGCGATGCTCTTCAACTTCACGTCGCCGCAGGACCTGCACTGGATCCTGTCGGGCAACTTCGTGATCATGTGCGTGCTGGGCGGCATGCGGAAATTCTGGGGACCGATGGTCGGCGTGGCGATTTTCGTCGTCGCGCAGGACTATCTGTCGAGCCTGACCGACAACTGGATGACGGCGATCGGCCTCTTGTTCGTGCTCATCGTGCTGCTCTTCCCGAAGGGCATTCTCGGTCTCATCGCCCGGCGCGGAAGCCGGCCGGCATGAGCGCCGCCGGGCCATCCCAGGGTCCAATGAGCCTCCTGCGCCTCGTCGACGTGAGCCGGCATTTCGGAAAGCTGCAGGCGGTGCAGGACGTCTCGTTCGCGATGAACGAGGGCGAGCTTCGTGCCGTGATCGGACCGAACGGCGCCGGCAAGACGACGTTCTTCAACCTCATCACCGGATTCGTTCCGACGACGGCGGGCGATATCTGGTTCGACAACGAGAACATCCGCGATCGCACGGTGGTGTACCGCGTGCGCAAGGGCATCGTCCGGACCTTTCAGATCACCGAGGTGTTCCCCGATTTATCAGTGTACGAGAACGTGAGGCTGGGTGTCGAGACGGCGGCGGCCCTGAATGGGCGGCCGTGGCTTTCCCGGTCGGTTCGGGCCGACATCGCGCGGCGCGTCGACGAACTGCTCGAGATCGTCGGACTTGCCGGCAAGGCGGACCGTGTAGTCGGCGAGCTCGCACATGGCGACCAGCGCGTCGTCGAGATCGCGCTCGCGCTATCGATGAACCCGCGACTGCTTCTGCTCGACGAGCCGACGGCGGGCATGGGCGACACCGAGACGGACCATATGGTCGAGCTGGTGCGAAAACTGCACGTCGATCGCAAGCTTTCGATCCTGTTCATCGAGCACGACATGAGCATCGTCTTCGGCATCGCGGAGCGGATTACGGTGCTCGACCAGGGACGTGTCCTTGCCGAGGGTACGCCCACGGAAATTTCCGGCAACGAGAAGGTACGCGCCGCCTACCTTGGAGAGACGGCATGAGCGTCGTCGGGCGGACCCAGGACGCGCATTGCTCCCCCGTCGGGGGCAGCGCAGCGGCCGTATTGGCCAATGCGGCCGCAAGCGTGGGAGTCGTCGCATGAGCGCCGTGCTCGAAGCACGCGACGTGCACGCGTTCTACGGCAAGAGTCACATCCTGCACGGCGTCTCGCTTCGTCTCGACGAAGGCGAGATCGTCACGGTGCTCGGGCGCAATGGCGCGGGCAAGACGACGACAATGCGAAGCCTGATGGGGCTCACTGCCGTGCGCGAGGGCAGCGTTACCATGCTCGGCCAGGACGTGACGCGCTGGCCGGCGTACAAGATCGCGCGGCTCGGCGTCGGTTACGTGCCGGAAGGACGCAAGATCTTCGGCAACCTGACGGTGCTCGAGAATCTGATCGTTCCCGACGCGCGGCCGGGCGCGTGGACGCTCGATCGCGTCTTCAAGCTTTTTCCCCGGCTCGGCGAGCGCAAAAGCCAGATGGGTCGCCAGCTTTCGGGCGGCGAGCAGGAAATGCTGTCGATCGCGCGGCCGTTGCTGCTGAACCCACGGATCATGCTGCTCGACGAACCGTCGCAAGGCTTGGCACCGCTGATCGTGCAGGAAGTGATGCAGGTCGTGCGGCAAATGCGCGCGGAAGGCCTTTCGGTGCTGCTCGTCGAGCAGAACGTGCCGCTTTCGCTGGGCGTCGCCGATCGTGCGTACATCCTCGACGACGGCAAGGTCGTCTA
>JALYSS010000213.1 GCA_030854685.1 Pseudomonadota bacterium
GACGAGAGCGGCAATGCGTCGGCCGCGAATACGGAGAAACGCGAATGACCTGCGCGAGTTGCGGGAAGCAGAATCCGACCGGCGTGCGCCATTGCATCCATTGCGGCGCCGAGCAGTCGGTCCCGACACCAATCGCCGCGGTCGCCGCCGCGGCGTCGCTGTCGCGCGCTTCCCGCGTTCCGGCGGCGAACGCGGCGCAGGTCGAGCCTCGGGATCCCGCGGCTGTCGATGCCGCGAATCAGGCGTCGGCGACAGCGGAGGACAGCGACAGCGCAACGACCGCGACGGGTGGAGCAGGTGCTTCGCCCGCATACGCCGCCGGACCGAATCGGCGTCGTCTCGCGGTCGGTCTCATCGCAGCCTGCATCGTCGTCGCCATTGCGATCGCAATGGTCGTCGCGTGGCGCATGCAGGGCAACGGTCTCTGGGTGGCGGGACACGAGGCGATCGATCGCGGCGTCGGCGCACCAGGCTCGACCCTCGTACCGACGAGCGAAGCACCAGCCGCCGCCGAAGGCGTCGCAAGCGAGGCGCTGCCAGCGCCGATACCGTCGAGGGGCCTGGCTGCGCCCGAACCGACCGGGAACGCCGCCACGGCGTTATCGACCGACGCGCCGGCATCCGTGACGTCGTCTGGCGGTGAGCCACCGGTCGAGATCCAATCATTGCCTCCGCGACCGGCGACCGCGCGGGCACCTCGCCGTGCGGCGGTGGAGAAGGAGGTCAAGACGGTACCCGTCGCGCCGGCGTCGACGCCGCAAATGCCACCCACGCCGATCAAGCGCGCCGCTGCATCGGCGGCGGTTTCAACGGCAGCGGCGGCAACCGGCGCGGACCACTGGCGACGCATGGAGGAGGAAGCGTCACACTGCACGCGCGAGGATTTCATCGCGCGCGTCGTGTGCGGACAGCGGGTACGCTTTCGTTATTGCGACGGCTATTGGGGAAAGGTGACGCAGTGCCCCGCGAATCCGGCTCCCGAACGGGGACAGTGAGCAGCTATCGGGAATCAGGTATCAGGTATCAGTGAACCGCTCGCACAACGCGCAGCGCTGTCGCTGATCCCCCATCCCCGAGACCTGATACCTGCCGTAGGTGCAACCTGACAGGGAATTCCGCCGCGAGCCTATGCTCAGGTCCTGCGCGTCGCGCCTACCCTGCTGCCTATCGGTCCCGCCGAATGCAGGGATCGCATCGAGGAGTGAGACATGACGCAAATCGTGGCAGGCGTCTTCGACGACGAGCAGACCGCAACCGCTGTTGCGCGCGAATTGCGAAGCGCCGGATTCGACGCAGGCGATCTCGATCAGTTTTCATTGAACCCGCGCGGTCGGAATCAGGGACTGCCTTTGGGGGGCGACAAGGATGCCGATCCGAAGGCGAAGGACGGCGATGCCGGTGCAATGACCGGCGCGGCGATTGGCTCCGCCGTCGGGGCTGTCGCGGGTATTGTTGCGACGCCGCTGGTGGGTCCGATCGCGATCGCGGGTGGCGCTGCCGCCGGAGCCTATGCGGGATCGCTTGTCGGTGCGGTCAGCAGGATGGGCGACGACCGTCCCCCGCCGGACATGCGACCCGCGGGCGTAATGGTTGCCGTGAATGCGGTTTCGTCCGAAGACGAGGAACTCGCGATCGACCTGTTGCGCAAGCACGGTGCACGAATGATCGAGCGCACCGATGGATCGTGGAAAAACGGCAAGTGGGCGGACTTCGATCCGGTGCATCCGCCCGATGTCGTCGAATCGCGCGCTGCCGGAAACAATGGAGACGCCGCGTACCAATCCAGCCGCAAGGGAGCGCCCTGATGGCGCCCGCTTCCAGGCCGCCGCGTGGTTTTCGGCCAATCCCGACGCTGCGTCATTTGCAGGAAGGCCGCTGGGGCTATGTCCTCGCGTGGCTGATCGGCGTGCCCGTGCCGATCCTGATCGTGATCTACCTGCTGCGTGGCTGCACCGGGTAAATGGGGTCGGGGTAATGGGGGTCAGAGCTGTAAGTATTGCGGCGACAGCGTTTTCGCCATTGCTCAGTATTCCTTGACGCAATACTTACAGCTCTGAGCGCCATTTATCCTGACTCCCATTTATCAGCCACGTCCCACGAACGGCATTTTCGCGGCCATCACGGTCATGAATTGCACGTTCGCCGCGAGCGGCAGGCTCGCCATGTAAACGACGGCGCTCGCGACGTGCGCGACGTCCATCAGCGGCTCGATCGCGACGTCGCCATTCGCCTGCGGCACGCCGGTCGCCATGCGCGCGGCCATGTCGGTCGCCGCGTTGCCGATGTCGATCTGCCCGCACACGATGTCGTACTTGCGTCCGTCGAGTGACGTCGACTTGGTCAAGCCGGTGATCGCGTGCTTGGTGGCGGTGTAGGGTGCCGAATTCGGGCGGGGCGCGTGCGCCGATATCGAGCCGTTGTTGATGATGCGGCCGCCGCGGGGCGACTGCGACTTCATTATCCGTATCGCGTGTTGCGTGCAGAGGAACGTGCCGAGCAGGTTCGTGTCGATCACCGCGCGCAACTGCTCGAGCGGAAGATCCTCGAGCCCGACGCCAGGAGCGCCGACACCAGCGTTGTTGAACAGCAGGTCCAGCCGGCCGAAGCGCTCGACGACGCTTGCGAAGAGCCGCGTGACCGAAGCGGCGTTGGCGACGTCCGTCGCCACCGGCAGCAGATCGGTGTCGCGACACGCAGCCGCGCGCACCGTTTCATCCAGCGCACCCGCGCGTCGTCCGGCGATCGCAACCCGGTAGCCCGCATCAAGGAGCGCCAGCGCAACCGCGCGGCCGATGCCGCTGCCTGCGCCGGTTACGATCGCCGCCTTCCGGGATTCGCTCATCGATTCGTCCTGTCGTGGCTGACGCGCGACACTAGCACGGCCCGCTGCGCCAAAGGCGCGAGCCGTTCGCTTTCGCTGCGACCGCGTTCGGCGGCATGCCGGCTCCGCGTTCCCGGCGGTGCGAACATCGACGGCGGCGCGATTGCGTTGCCCTGCGCGTAGTCGACGCCGACGCTGCGCAGCGCATCGAGCGTCGCGGCGGTTTCCACCGACTCGGCGATGGTCTGCTTGCCCATGACGCGGCCGATGCGATGGATCGCCTCGACCATCGCCGCATCGACGGGATCGTTCAACATGTTCTTGACGAAGCTGCCGTCGATCTTCAGGTAATCGACCGGCAGCTGCTTGAGGTAGGTGAACGACGACACGCCGACGCCGAAATCGTCGAGCGCGAAGCGACAGCCCGGCTCGCGCAACGCGCCGATGAATTCGGCAGCCTTCGAGAGACTCGTGACTGCGGTCGTCTCGGTGATCTCGAAGCAGATCGCCGCGTGCGGAATGCGAAAGCGCGCGAAATTCTCGCGGACGTAATCGAGGAACTGGTCGTCGCCGATCGACGCGCCCGAGATGTTGATCGCGTACGTGCCGGAGGTATTGCCCGCCGCGCGCTGCTCGGTGATCACGCGAAAGGCCGTGCGGATCACCCACCGGTCGATCGACGGCATCATGTGATAGCGCTCGGCGGCGGGGATGAACGCGATCGGCAGGATCAGCTCGTTCTGCTCATCGATCAGCCGCACCAGCAGTTCCTCGTGGTGCGAGTGCGCATCGGGCGCGTGCATCGCGCGAATCGGTTGCGAGAAAAGACACAGCCGATCCTCGGCGAGCGCTCGGTGCAGCCGATGCACCCATTCCATTTCGCCGCGGCGCAACGCGACTTCGCTGTCCTCCGGCCGGTAGACCTGCACGCGATTGCGACCCTTGTCCTTCGCGAGGTAGCACGCCGCGTCGGCGGCCGACAGCGCGCTCGCGAGCGTGTGCGGGCCCTCGGCCAGATTGACGAGCCCGATGCTGACGCCGATAGTGAACGAGCGATTCTTCCAGGCGAAGCGGAAATCGACGATCGCCTTCCGCAGCGCTTCCCCGATGCGCATCGCCGGCGCGGGCGGACAGTGCGGCAGCAGCACGCCGAACTCGTCGCCGCCGAGCCGCGCGAGCACGTCGCCTTCGCGAAGCCGCGGACGCAGCAATGCGCCGACCTGGCGCAGCAACTCGTCGCCCGCCGCGTGGCCGCTCGTGTCATTGACGACCTTGAACTGATCGAGGTCGAGATAGAGCACCGCATGTTGTCCCTCTTCCGCCTCACGGTGCTCGACGATCGCACGCACGCGTTGCTCGAACTCGCGGCGGTTCAGAAGACCTGTCAATGCGTCGTGACTGGCCAGATTCGAAAGCCGCGCCGCGTACTGTCGCTCGCGGCTCATATCCTGGATCACCAGCACCGCGCCGACGATGTTCGCGCCGCGATCACGGATCGGCGCGACGCTGTAATCGATCGCGATCGACTCGGCGCCGCGACAGAGGAGTACGACGTTGCCGTCGGCTTCGATGACGGCGCCATCGGTCAAGACGCGCGCAACGGGATCGACGATTGGTGCACCAGTCCCTTCGTCGACGACGGCAAACACCTCCGCCACGGCGCGTTGCCGCGCTTCCTCGAGTGGCCAGCCCGTAAGCCGCTCGGCCACGGGATTCAGGAACTCGATGCGACCGGCCGTGTCGACGGTGACAACGGCGTCCGCGATCGACGCGAGCGTCACTTGCGCACGCTCCTTTTCCTCGAACAGCAGCGCTTCGGCCTGCCTGCGCTTCTGGATGTCGGAAAGCGAGGTCACCAATCGTTCCTCGCTCGCCGCGAGCGCTTCCTGCAGTTTCGACCGCTGCGTGAACAGCCGGCGCAGCGTGATTGCCCCAAGAATCAGCAAGCCGATGCTGGCAACGACGCGGATTACGAGCAGCGCGACGCGCTCGGAGGGCGCGGGCTCGACGAGGAGGTAATCCACCAACGCGAGCGCGACCAGCAGAATGACGAGGGCGAGGAAGGGCCAGATGGATTCCAGCAGCGGCTCGACCGCGCGTGGGCCGCGGGTTCGTCCATCGCCCATCGCGCGCGGGTGGGAAGCCATCGGCGTCAGTCGCCTGCCGGATCCGACGCGGCGATCGCCGCTTCGGGAACGCTCGGCGCGCTGACACGATGTGGCTGCGGCGCGCGCGCGCGGCTCGGCACGTTCGCGATCGCCGCGCGCCATGTCGGATGCGCCGCCTGCGACGTCCATACGGCCCAATGCAACGCCGAGAGCGCGGCGGGATCCGCGATCAGGTGATTTCGGTCCCGTGGCGTCAACGCGTCGAGTCCGTCGTGCAAGGCGTGCTCGACGAGGGTGTCGGCGATCGCCTCGCGCGGCCACGCGTTGGTGGGGCGTGCGACGCCTTGCGCGCAGACGAGGGCATTGACGGTGGGGTCGACGATAGCCTCGGCGAGATCCGCCGGAGGCCGTGCATGATGCCAGTAACGCCGTGTTGCGCGAATGACCGCGGGCGGCTCCGACTCTTCGGGAATCAGGAAATATCGGCGGCGACGAAGCTTTCGTCCGATCGCCGCGCGGCTCGTCAGCACCGACAGCGGGATCGAGACAATGAGCGCGCCGACGACTGGCAAAAGCCACCAGAGGTACGACGGATTGAGCCACCAGACGGTCGCTGCCCACACGACGCCGACGAGCGTGTGCACGCGATGGCGCACGAACGCCGCGCTCCAGCCCGTCTCGCTGTCGCCGCGCGGCGGCGATTTCCAGCGCAGCGTACGGCCGGCGAATGCCATGGTGACGAACTGTGTGTGAAAGAGCATGCGGATCGGCGCGAGCAGTGCCGAGAGAAGCATTTCGCCGACGAGGCTCACCGCGAGATGGGCACGGCCCCCATGACGCGCGGGATCGATCAGCGCGATGCGCAATCCGGCCAGGATCTTCGGCAGGAACAAGAGCAGCGCCGTTGCCGAGAACAGCGTGATCGCCCATTCGGGCCGCCACTGAGGCCAGATCGGAAACAGTTGATAGGGTTGCGTGAAATATTTCGGCTCGGACAACGTGTGAATCGCGAGCAGCACCGTCGACAGGATCAGGAACAGGAACCATAGCGGCGCCGACAGGTACGCGAGCACGCCGGTCATGAACACGGCCCGATGCGCCGGATGGAGTCCCTTCATCCAGAAAAAGCGGAAGTTCATCAGGTTGCCCTGGCACCAGCGACGGTCGCGCGCGAGCTCGTCGACCAGGTTCGGCGGCATCTCCTCGTAACTGCCGGGCAGGTCATACGCAATCCACACTCCCCACCCGGCGCGCCGCATCAAGGCCGCCTCGACGAAATCGTGCGACAGGATTTCGCCAGACAGCGCACCGTCGCCCGGCAGTCGCCCGATCGCGCAATATCGAATAAAGGGCGCGACGCGAATGATCGCGTTGTGGCCCCAGTAATGCGATTCGCCGAATTGCCAGAAATGCAATCCCGCGGTGAACAGCGGTCCGTAGACGCCGGTGGCGAACTGCTGGACTCGCGCGTAAAGCGTGTCGCGGCCCGCGGCGCGCGGCGCCGTCTGGATGATCCCCGCATCCGGGTTGGCCTCGGCGATGCGCACGAGCGCCGTGAGGCATTCGCCGCTCATCACACTGTCCGCGTCGAGCACGATCATGTAGCGGTACTTGCGTCCCCAGCGGCGGCAGAAGTCAGCAATGTTGCCGCTCTTGCGCTTGATCCGGTGCTGTCGCCAGCGATAGAAGATGCGGCCGAAGCCACCGACGGCGCGGCACAGCGCGAGCCATGCATCGAGTTCCGCAACGCGCGTGTCCGCGTTGCCGGTGTCGGACAGGACGAAGAAGTCGAATCGGTCGAGCGCGCCGGTTTGCTCGAGCGATTCGTACGTCGCGCGCAATCCCGCGAATACGCGCGGCACGTCTTCGTTGCAGATCGGCATCACGACCGCGGTGCGCGTGCCATCGGGAATCGACAGGGGGCCGGCACCCGCCATCCGACGCGAAATCGCATACCCGTCGCGTCCCCGCGCGAGCAGCCAGAATCCGGCAAGGGCGGTCCAGAACCCGGCGGATATCCATGCGAAGAGCACGGCGAACAGCACGAGGATGGCGACTTCGAGCGGCCGGTGGCCGTGATACGGCAACACAAGCGCCATGTAGTCGGTTGCGACCATCGTCTGGAGGAGGATCAACGAGGCCATGATTACCCGGCGGTGCGCGGCGCGCCGTCGCCAGCGCGCCCCCGGATCTTGCGGCTTGGCCGCCGAACGGCGCTCGACCTGCGGTTGCAGGAGGCGCCTGTCGTCGGCAGGGTCGCTGTCGCCGCGCTTGCGGCGTCCCGGCCATGCATGTGGGGCCATGGGGACGCGGGCGAGGCGAGGCGTCGTCTCCAGCCGCTCGCGTCCCCGGACGTCGCGCGTGACCACCGGAGCGGCCAGCGCCCGCGGCTGCCCGATGGCAAGCCGGAGGCGCGCGCCGATCGTCGCGTAGGCCGCGTTCGCCGCATGCGCGTCCGACGCGGCAAGCGACTGATGCACGTGCCCGAGCGCATCCGCGACCATCCTTCCCTGCGCGAGAGCGTCGTCGAAGAGCTCGACACGCCGCTCATCCGAAAGCGGGAGGCGGTTCAGATAACGCTGCAGTACCAGCGCAACACCCGGCGCAGCGCTGGCATGATCCCCGCACGCTTGCGGCGTGCGCCGCTGCGCTGCCCCCCGGGGGACGGAATTCGCGTCTAGGGGCGGCCCTGCATCGCTCATTGGATCGGGAGGATGTAGCTCCATGTTTCCGAGAGCGTCGTAGTGCCGTTGCGAAGGAAAGCACGCAACTCGCCCGGTTTCTTGTCGTCCTGTCGCTTGATACGCAGCGCAAGGCGCCAGCCGCCAGTGACGTCGTTGCGATAAGCGTTCGCTTCGATTATGTCGATGTTCGAGTCCGCGTTGACGACGCCCTGAACCGGCGTGTCCCGCGGCAGTTTTCGCAAGACCGCGCCTTCGAAATCGATCATCAGCGAGATACTGTCGTCCGGCTTCCGGACGTAGCCGTGCCCGCGTCGTGTCTGCGCGACGTGGGCGAGTGTCGGCAACGTCCCGTTGTCCTTTTGCCAAAGCAGCCGATACTCGAAGTCGTACGGCTGCTGCGGTTGCGGCGAAACGTCGGGGACGAAATACGCGACGATGTTGTCGTTCGTTTCGTCCGGCGTGGGAATTTGCACGAGCTCGATGCGTCCGGCCCCCCATTTGCCCTTCGGTTCGATCCACGCCGACGGACGGGTTTCGTAGCGCGATTCGAGATCCTCGTAATCGGAAAAGCCGCGGTCCCGCTGCAACAGGCCGAAACCGAGCGGATTGGTCACCGCGAACGACGTGACGAGCAGACGCTTCGGGTTTACGAGCGGCCGCCAGATCCATTCGCCGGTGCCGGCCTCGATCGAGAGGCCGTCGGAGTCGTGCACCTCCGGCCGGAAGTCGTCGATCCCGCTGCGGTCGTTTTCGCCGAAGAAATACATGCTGGTGAGGGGTGCGAGACCGAGCTTCGCGACGTTCTGACGCAAGTAGAGCTGCACGCGCACGTCGAGCACGGTATCGACGCCCGGCTTCAGCACAAAGCGGTAGGCGCCGGACGCGCGCGGTGAATCGAGCAGCGCGTAGAGTCGCAACTCGCGTGCCTGCGGTTCCGGACGCTCGATCCAGAATTCGGTGAAGCGCGGAAACTCCTCCCCCGACATGAGCGCCGTGTCGATGGCGAGGCCGCGCGCCGAAATGCCGTAACGCTGACCCTTGCCGAGCGCGCGGAAATAGCTCGCGCCGGCAAAGACCAGCACCTCGTCCTTGTACTTCGGAGAATTGATCGCGTAATGAACGCGGAAGCCGGCGTAGCCGAGCCCGCGCAGCGTCTTCGGGTCGAGAGGGTTGGCGCCGTAGTCGAAGAGCTCGGGATCGAAGCGAATGTCACGCACGCCCGCGGGGCTTACTTCATGCAGCCGCACCGGATAGTTGTAATAGAGACCCTCGTGGAAGAACGTCAGCTCGAAAGGCAGTTTCGAGTTGCGCCACCATGCCCGGTCGGGCTTGAAGCGGATGTCGCGATACTGGTCGTAGGTCAGTTCCTGCAATTCCTTCGGCAGGCTGACGTCGGGCTTCTTGTACGCCGCCGCCGCGAGCTGCCTGGCGCGAAGCGCGACGTCGTCGAAGCCGAACGCCGCGCATGCTCCCGAAAGCAGGAATAGAACGAGCGCGAGACAGGCCCGGCGCAGCGCCGCGATGTGAGTCTCGCCTAGAAGCAGATGCGACCGCCGAAGTGGCGGCCAAAGCCGCCGGCGCAGACGGCGGGACCCCAATAGTAAGGACGCCGTCCCGAGTAATAGGGAGGCGCATAGTACGGTGCGTAATAGGGCGGCGCATAGTACGGTGCGTAATAGGTCGACGGCTCCACGACGTAATCCTGCGGGTGCCTCTCGTGGTAGTCCGGTGGAACCGCGTCGTAACCCATCGCCGGCGGAGGCGGCGACGATGCGATGCCGGCGACTTGCCGGGCGATTTGCCAGCTGCGCCAGTTCATGAGGCGATCGGCCTCGTCGGCACTGATATCGCCGCGCGCGACGCGACCCTCGGTCTGCCTGCGATAAAGATCGACGCGCTGCTGGACTTCGGTCGATTGCTGCGGCGTCAACGCCGGCAACGCCGGTGGCGAGGATTGAGCAAGCGCCGCCGGCCCTCCGGCCAGCAATGCAAGCGTGATTCCCGATAGCGCGATCAAACGTTTCATTGCTGCTCCTTGGCGCGTCTTGTGCGACCAACCCGGTTTTCGCGACTGAGATTCGACCACCGGCCGGTAATGGGGTTCGTCTTCCGAAACAGCTGGTAACGTGTTCGATCGCGCGCCCGAGCGGCGATCGCAAACCGCCGTCGACGCTTGTTCGCGCGCCATCATACCCTCCGTCGCAGGTGTCATGACCGCACCGCACGGCCTGTCGCCCATCGGCGACGAAAGCGGTGTCATCGAATCGGCATCGCGAACCGTTTTGGAGTGGTGCGATGTTTGCGTAATTCGGCGTGAAAGCATCGACGGCATCGGGCGCGCGAACGCGATGATGTAGCAATTACAACATTGCGCGACACGCTTTCGGCCTCCGGTAGGACCATCACTCACAGGCGTTACAGGAAAACACGATGACGACTCGAGGAAACGTTTTCGCACGCTGGTTGAACGTCGTGGCGTTCGTCGCCGCGATGCTGCCGGTCGCCGTGTCGTATGCTCAAGCCCCGAACGGCGGAACGGACGCCGACCCGTCGGACCGCGTTGGCCGGCTCTCGTCCACGAACGGTGAAGTGAGCTTTTCGGCGGCCGGCAGCGACGAGTGGGTGCAGGCACAACTCAACCGTCCGATCGTCCCTGGCGATCGCCTGTGGGCCGACAACAATTCGCGTGCGGAACTCGCCGTCGACAACAGCACGTGGTGGCTCGGTGAGCAGACGAGCGTGACCGTGTCGAACCTCGACGACAACATCGTGCAAATGCAGGTGCACGAGGGCACGCTCGATGTGCGCGTGCGCCGCTTGCCGGCGGGCAACATCGTCGAGATCGACACGCCGAATCTCGCGTTCTCGGTCACGCGACCCGGTCGTTATCGCGTCGACGTCGATCCACAGGACGGCTCGACGAACGTCGTCGTGCGCGAAGGGGCCGGCGACGTTTACGGCGAAAATGCCTCGTATGTCGTGGCTTCCGGACAGGCGTATCGCTTCTACGGCACCGATCTCGGCGACAACGAATTGATCGCGGTTCCCGCCGTCGATGCCTTCGAACGCTGGACCCTTGAGCGTGACGGTCGTTACGACCGCGTCACGTCGGCACGCTACGTGTCACCCGAGGTCGTCGGTTACGAAGACCTCGACAGCTACGGCACATGGAGTCCCGAGGCGACTTACGGCACCGTCTGGTTCCCGCGCAGCGTGCGCAGCGGATGGGCGCCCTATAGCGATGGGCGCTGGTCATGGATCGACCCCTGGGGGTGGACGTGGGTCGACGAACAGCCGTGGGGGTTCGCCCCGTTTCATTACGGACGGTGGGCGCATTTCAATCGCGGCTGGGGATGGGTCCCCGGTTCGCGCACGCTGCGTCCCGTTTATGCGCCCGCGCTGGTCGCGTTCGTCGGCGGTGCCGGATTCAGCCTTTCGGTGTCTTCGGGGCCGGCGATCGGGTGGTTCCCACTCGCGCCGCGCGAAGTGTACGTGCCAGCCTATCGCGTGAGTCGCAACTACTTCCGGCAGATCAACGTCAGCAACACCGTCGTCAACGTGACGAACATCACGAACATCTACAACAATCCGACACGCATTGCTCAGGTCGACTACGTCAACCGGCGCGCGCCCAATGCCGTAACCGCCGTGCCGCCGGCCGCCTTTGCCCAATCTCAGAACGTGAGCCGAGTGGCCATTGCGATGCCCGCAGCGGCGATCCAGCAGGCGGAAGTGCATCCGGTGGCGCGCGTTGCGCCAGCTCGTCCGGCGCTCGTCGGCGCGGCCCCCGCCGCCCGGGCAAAGCCGCCGGCCGCGGTCATGCAACGCGCCGTGGTCGCCAAGGTTCCGCCGCCGCCGCCACCCGTCGCTGACGCACGGAAGCTGCAGGCGCTCGAAAAGAATCCCGGACGGCCGCTGGATCACGCCGAACTGCAAACGTTGCGCCGCGCGACGCCGCCAGCGGCAGCCGCGCCGCCGGCCGTGCGCGTGGTCGAGCAGGCAAAGCCCAAGCCCAATGCAGCACCGCCGGCACGGGCAGCGGATGGGACGGGTTCGCGGGGAACGGTGCGGACGAACGCGCCGCCGGCGGGAATTGTTGCGCCTGGACGGGCCAATGAGCGTGCGGCGACGCCGGAACGACCTGAGGCAGGTCCCGCCGCGAAGGGACCCCCGGCTGGCCGCGGGCCGGAAGCACCGTCCGTCAGGCCGCCGTCCGCCGCCGCAGCGCAGCCGAATCAGCCTGAAGCGAGGGGACCGTCGGCTGCCCGACCGACCGAGGCGCTGCCTAACGGCCGTGGCCCCACGAGTCGAGCAGCGCCGACCGGGCCGGAACGTAATGTGCCGGCGACAGCGACGAGGCCATCCGGTACGTCAGCCCCTGCCCCTGCCGCAGCCGTAGAGCGTGGCGCTCCGTCCGTCCCCGCGCAGCGCGCGAC
>JALYSS010000234.1 GCA_030854685.1 Pseudomonadota bacterium
AGACAGCCGGTTGCTCGGCTGCCGTCGCCGCCAACGCGCGCTCGACCGCGTGCCGGACGAACTGGTGGATCGCACCGGCGTCGCGAAAGCGCACCTCGGACTTCTGCGGATGCACGTTCACGTCGACGCGCCGCGGATCGAGCGTCAGCCAGAGCGCGTATGCCGGCTGCCGCTCGTGGTGCAGGATGTCGCGGTACGCGTCGCGTAGCGCATGCGCGAGCATCCGATCACGCACGTGGCGCCCGTTGACGAAAACGTATTGCGTCGTTGGTCCATCCGCCGCGTATGCAGGCCTGACCGCAAAGCCCGTCAACTGCACCTCGCCCGCGTCGGCATCGACGACGGCGCCGTGCAGGACGAACGAATCGCCGAGCAACGCCTCGACGCGGGCGCGCCGACCCGCCGCCTGCAGCCTGTGCAGCGCGCGGGCGTTGTGCGTCAGCGTGAAGGCGACGCCGTCGTGCGCGAGTGCTACGCGCCGAAACGCTTCGTCGCAATGCGCCCATTCGGTCGCTTCGGTGCGCAGGAATTTGCGGCGCGCCGGCGTGTTGAAATAGAGCTCCTCGACGGTGACCGTCGTGCCGCTCGCCAGCGCCGCGGGTGAAACCAGGCCGACCGTCCCGCCTTCGACTTCGATGCGCCACGCGTGCGGCTTGCCATTGGCGCGGGACGCGATGGCCACGCGCGACACCGCAGCGATCGACGCCAACGCCTCACCGCGAAAGCCGAGGGTCGCGATCGCTTCGAGATCGACGATGGAGACGATCTTGGATGTCGCGTGCCGCGCCACTGCGAGCGGCAGGTCTTCGCGCTCGATGCCGGCGCCGTTGTCCGCGACTCGGAGACGCTTGACGCCACCGCCCGCGACATCGACGTCGACTTGCGTCGCACGGGCATCGAGCGCGTTTTCCAGCAGTTCCTTGAGCGCGGCGGCGGGGCGCTCGACGACCTCGCCGGCGGCGATCTGGTTGATCAGCAGGTCGGGTAGCGCGCGAATCGCGCCCATCAGCGACGAAGTCCCTGCGACCACCGCGCGTAGACGCCGTCGGCAACCGCCTGCAGCGCGTGAAGCCGATCGTCCAGGTCACGCAGGATCTCGTCGCGCGACTGGCGCGACGGCGTACCCGGTCCGGCGATTTCGCCCACCCCCGCGCGGCACCAGGCTTCGACGAGATCACCCGTCATTTCGATGTGGCACTGGAAGCCGATGTGCCGGTCGTCGACAAGATAAGCCTGGTTCGGATTGAACGGGTTCGTGAGCACGCGCGTCGCCCCCGCGGGCAAGTCGAACGCTTCGAAATGCCAGTGGAAGGGCGTGAAGCGCGCGCGGCCGCCAAACCACGCTTGCGCAGCATTGGCGTCGGTCGTCTCGACGTCGATCCAGCCGATTTCGGGAACCGGCGTGCGCCTGACGCCTGCGCCGAGCGCGCGTGCAAGCAACTGACCCCCGAGACAATAACCGATGACGGGGACTTCCTCCGCGATCGCGCCGCGAAGCAGTTGCGACAGCGGGTCGATCCACGCGAGCGCGTCGTTCACGCTCATGGATCCACCCATCATGCCGATGCCCGCGAATGCGCGCGGATCCTCCGGCACCGGCTCGCCCTTGTCGACGGCGATCAGCCGCCACGGCAACGACGCTCGATCGAGCCATTCCGCGAAATGCGCCGGGCCTTCGGATTCGCTGAAGCGGAAGATGGCGATTGGTTGCATCGGAGGTGTGCGCGTCGCGTTCGCGCGAGCGCGCTCTACGATGCGCAATGTTACCAGCCGTTCGCGTTCGCAGACGCGCGGTGCACCCGCTGGTCCGATCGCTCGCCGCTGGACTCGCGCTCGCCTGCGATGTCGGGCCCCTCGCCTAACCGTCATCCGCAAGGAGCCGGTAGCCGACGCCGGTCTCGGTCACGAAGTGACGCGGCCTGACGGGATCGGCCTCGAACTTGTCGCGCAATTGCTTCATGTAGATGCGCAGGTAGTGCGTGTCGCCCGCGTGCGTCGGACCCCAGACCTCGGTAAGGAGTTGCCGGTGGCTGACGACCATGCCGAGATGCTTCGCGAGCGCCGCCACGAGCCGGAATTCGATGGGTGTCAGGCGGATTTCCGCTCCGTCGCGACTTGCCTGCCGTTTCTCGAGATCGACGACCGCGTTCCCGAACTGCAGCATCGACGCGCCGGATCCTGACCGGACCGCATGGCGCAACGCGGCACGCACGCGTGCAAGCAGCTCGGCGATGCCGAACGGCTTCGTCACGTAGTCGTCAGCGCCGCTGTCGAGCGCCTCGATCTTCGCCCGCTCCTGGACGCGTGCCGACAACACGATGATCGGCATAGGCGACCACTCGCGGATGCTGCGGATCACTTCGATGCCGTCGACGTCTGGCAGCCCCAGGTCAACGATGGCGAGATCCGGCTTGTGCGTCCCCGCATCGATCGACCCACGACGCCCCGTTGCCGATTCAACGACGCGGTAACCTTGGGCACCGAAGGCCGCGCGCAGGAAACGCCGGATGCCGGGCTCGTCCTCGACGATGAGAATCGTGGGGCGCGGATCGGCCATTTCAATCGGACTCCGATGGAACGGAGGGCGCCCGTTCCAGCGGAAGCGTAAAACGGAATGCCGTGCCGCCACCGGTCACGCGTTCCGCCCAGGCTTGTCCTCCGTGCAGGCGAACGATCGCGCGGCAGATCGCGAGGCCGAGTCCGATGTCGGTGCCGCCGCCTTCAACCGACCCGCGGTGAAACTTCGCGAAAACGCGCTCCAGCTCGCTGTCGGAGAGACCCCCGCTGTAGTCTTCAACCGTCACGACGATTTCAGTCGCGCGCGGCTGCGCGCGCACCCTCACCACGGTTCCCGCAGGCGTGTGTTTCGCGCAGTTCTCGAGCAGGTTGCCGAGCGCCTGTTCGATCAATGTCGCGTCCACGCGCACCAGCGGCAGATCATCGGGCAACTCGACGATCACCCGATGCGTCGCCATGCGCTCGGAGAGTCGCCGGAGCACCGATCCGACGATCTCGCTCAACGCGGCCCAGTCGCGGTCCACCGTGATGGCACCCGTTTCGAGACGCGTCATCTGCAGGAGCTTGGCGACGTGCTCCGACATTTCCCGCGCCTGGTCGAATACGCTTTGCGCGAGCGCGCGGCGGTCCGGTTCGCTCAGCCGGTCTCCGCTTTCGGCGAGGCTCGACGACGCGCCCGCCATGACGGCGAGCGGCGTGCGCAAGTCGTGCGATATCGAGGCGAGCAGCGCACTGCGGACGCGTTCGGTCTCGGCCTCTATTTCGAGTGCAGCCTGTGCTGTGGCCTGGTGCTGCACGCTCTCGACGAGCCGCGAAATGATCAGCGCAACCGCGAGCATGATGGCGAAGGTCAGCAGGTACTGAACGTCGTCGACGCTTAATCTGCCCTGGGGGGGAACGAACAGGAAGTCGAACGCTGCCACGCAAAGCACCGACGCGAAGATCGCGGGACCGCGCGGGAATCGCAGCGCGATAATCACCACAGCGAACAGGTAGACCATCGCGATGTTTACCAGGTCGAAGCGCGGACGCATCGTCCACCCGGCCAGCGTGCAGCCAATCGTAGCAAGCGCCGCGCAGACGTAGCCGACCCAATGGCGTTGCAGGTCCATGCAGGACTCTAACGCAGGGCCGGCGTAAACTTCCCGTTAAGAATCGGGGCGGCTCGCGAACAGCGATGCCAAGGCAGGCTAAGCTTTTCCTCGATGGACGCCGCAGTCGAATCACCGCCCGCATTCGCCGCGCATGCCGTGCAGCCCCACCGGCGGCAGGCGAGCGCAGCGCTCGCCCTGCTTGCGCTGGGTGTCGTCTACGGCGACATCGGCACCAGTCCGCTCTACGCCGCGAAGGAAACGTTCAATCCGGAACACGGCATCCCGCTGACGGCCGCGAACATCATCGGGGGCGTATCGGCGATCTTCTGGTCGTTGATGGTCATCGTGTCGCTCAAGTACGTGACGCTCGTGCTTCGCGCGAGCAACCGCGGTGAAGGCGGAATCATGGCGCTGCTCGCGCTTGCCGCCGGATCCGTCCGGCAGCATCCGAAACTGCGCACCGCGCTCCTCGCCGTCGGCGTATTCGGAGCATCGCTGTTCTACGGGGATGCGGTATTGACGCCCGCGATCTCCGTTCTTTCCGCGGTCGAGGGATTGGCGGTGGGAACCGCGGCCTTCAAGCCCTGGGTTGTTCCGATCGCGACCTGCATTCTCATCGCGTTGTTCGCGATCCAGCGCTATGGCACCGGAGTCGTCGGCATGTTGTTCGGTCCGGTATGCCTGCTCTGGTTCGTATCGCTCGGAGTGATCGGCGTCTGGAACATCGCGAAGACACCCGCGATCATGAAGGCTATCAACCCGACATACGCGCTGCACTTCGTGACCGGACACGGCTTCGCATCGTTCCTCGTTCTGGGTTCGGTGCTGCTCGCATTCACTGGCGCCGAGGCCCTCTATGCGGACATGGGTCACTTCGGCAAGCGCGCGATCCGCATCGCCTGGTTCGGCGTTGCCGCGCCGGGATTGGTACTGAACTATTTCGGACAGGGCGCACTGCTGATTGCGCAGCCCGCCGCCATCGAGAATCCCTTTTTCCTCGCCTACCCCGACTGGGCGCTCTATCCGATGATCGCGCTTGCCACGGCGGCCACCGTCATTGCGTCGCAGGCGACGATTTCGGGTGCGTACTCGATGACCCAGCAGGCGATTCAACTCGGCTACCTGCCTCGGATGACGATCCACCATACGTCGGCGCGGACGATCGGGCAGATCTACGTACCGGCGGTGAACTGGATCCTGCTGCTGGTCGTCGCCGCGGCCGTCATCGCCTTCGGCAACTCATCGCGACTCGCGTCGGCCTACGGAGTCGCGGTGATGGGGACGATGCTCGTCACCACGCTGCTCACGTTTTTCGTCCTTCGCTACGACTGGCGCTATCCGTTATGGCTCTGCCTGCTCGCCACGGCGTTCTTCATGCTGATCGACGTCGTTTTCTTCGCGTCGGCGATGCACAAGGTGCTCGACGGCGGCTGGTTTCCGCTCGCACTGGGTGCGATCGTATTCTTCGTCATGATCACCTGGCGGCGCGGGCGCGAACGCCTGCTCGAGCGCCTGCGCGGTTCATCGCCGCCGCTCCGGGGGTTTCTCGACTCGCTGCTGCGTGATCCGCCGCAACGCGTGGCGGGTACGGCGGTGTTTCTTACGTCGAGCCCCGGCGCGACACCCAACGCGCTGCTGCACAGCCTCAAGCATTACAAAGTGCTGCACGAGCAGAACGTGTTCCTGACGGTCGAGTTCGGAGACGTTCCGTGGTTCCATGCCGAGCATCGCATCGCGTGCGAACGACTTACCGATGACTGCTGGCAAATCACCGCACGCTACGGCTTCATGGAGCATCCCGACGTCGCGCTTGCGCTGGAGGTCTGTGCTGTGGATGGATTGCAGGTGGATCCGATGCAGGTGAGCTACTTCCTGTCGCGCGAAAAGATCGTTCCCGGCACGTCGGAGCGGGGGATCGCACGCGCCCGCGACCAGCTCTTCGCGGCGATGGCGCGCAACGCGGGAAGCATCACCGACTTCTTCAACATCCCGACCAATCGCGTGGTCGAATTGGGAACTCGCGTCGAGCTATAGAAATGGCTACCACCCGCGCGCGATGCGCGCGTAGGCCGAGTGATTGTGGATCGACTCGAAGTTCTCGGCTTCCACCGTGTAGGCCGAGAAGCGATCGTCGGCGCCAAGCCGTGACGCGACGGCGCGCACGAGGTCCTCGACGAAGCGCGGATTGTCGTATGCGCGCTCGGTGACGTATTTCTCGTCGGCACGCTTCAGAATGCCGTAGAGCTCGCACGACGCCTCGTCCTCGGCGATGCGCAGCAACTCCGAAACCCCGACGGACTCACGCGGCCGCACCACGATCGTGACGAGCGAGCGCTGGTTGTGCGCGCCGTAATCCGAAATCTCCTTGGAGCAGGGGCAGAGCGATGTGACGGGCACCGCTACGCCGACGGTGCTGGTGAACGTGCCGCCCGCCAGCTCGGCGGTCAACCGCACGTCGTAGTCGAGCAGGCTCGCCACGCCCGAGACTGGCGCAAGCTTGCGCATGAAAAACGGAAATCCGAGCTCCAGCCGTCCGCCAGGCGCGCCGAGTCGTGCGACCAGCTCCTCGACAAACTCGCGCAGCCCGACGACCGAAATCGGCACGGCGCCGGGCGCCGCGCGTTCCTCGAGCAACGCGACGAGCCGGGACATGTGCGTGCCCTTGTGCTCTTCGGGCAGCGCGACATAGACGCCGCAGGTGGCAACGGTCATGTGAACGCCGCCGTCGCCATCCGCGAACGACAGTGGATAGCGCAGGCCCCGGATGCCGACGCGGTCGATCGCGAGATGCCGCTCGTCGCGCCTCGACTGCACGTCGGGAATCGGCATCAATCGGCTGGGCGTCTCGGGTCGGTTCATGGTTTCGTCAAGTGTGCCATAAGCGTGCTGGCCGGCATTGGCTGGACCCCCCGCGATTGCGGCCGCATTGGTCAATACGGCCGCTGCGCTTGCCCCGTAGGGAGCAGTTCCATGCGGCCTCATTGCCCTTGACCGCCATTCGGTGCGGCATCCCGTCGGGCGCCGTCCACGCTCGCGGCCGCGCTCTTCGAGCTTCGGCTTCGCCCCGTAGACGTCCTCGGAGCGGCCCGACGGAGCGCACGGGACCCGCGCAATCCCGTATTGGATGCACGAAGGGCGGCAGACGTTTCACGCTGCCGGTTTCGCCCACGCATCGGGTGTCCGCTGCGCAAAGCGCGCGTGGATCGAGGCCGCGATACCTTTCGCATCCAGCCCGACATGCGCCAGCAGGAATGCCGGATCGCCATGGTCGATGAACCGGTCGGGCAGCCCGAGGTTGAGCATGGGGATCGCGAGCCCTTCGCTCGCGAGAAACTCGGCGACGGCGCCGCCCGCACCGCCCGCGACGACGTTTTCCTCAACGGTCACGAACGCGTCGTGTTCCTTTGCCAGCGTGCGGATCAGCTGGGCGTCGAGCGGCTTCACGAATCGCATGTTCGCGACCGTCGCATCGAGCTCCTCGGCGGCCGCCAACGCCGGATGCAACAGCGGTCCGAACGCCAGGATTGCGATGCGGTTGCCGCGGCGCTTCGCCGTTCGCCGCAGTTCGCCCTTGCCGATGGGCACGGTCGTCAACGCGGGATCGATCGCGACACCCGGTCCCGAGCCCCGCGGATACCGGACCGCGGACGGCGTGTTCATGTGAAATGCGGTCGTCAGCATTTGCCGGCACTCGTTCTCGTCAGCCGGCGCCATCACCGTCGTGTTGGGCAGGCAGCGAAGATACGTGAGGTCGAATGCGCCGATGTGCGTCGGACCGTCGGCACCGACGACGCCGGCGCGATCGATCGCGAACATCACCGGCAGATTCTGCAGCGCGACGTCGTGGATCAACTGGTCGTACGCGCGCTGCAGAAACGTCGAGTAGATGGCAACGACGGGCTTCATGCCTTCGCAGGCGAGGCCCGCGGCGAACGTGACCGCGTGCTGCTCGGCGATGCCGACGTCGTAATACCGTTCGGGAAAGAGCTGCGAGAACTTGACGAGCCCCGAGCCTTCCCGCATCGCCGGCGTGATGCCGATCAGCCGGCGATCGGCGCGCGCCATGTCGCACAGCCAGTCGCCGAATATCTGCGTGTACGTCGGCTTGCCGCCGGACTTCGGCACGATGCCGACGTCGGGATCGAATTTCGTGACGCCGTGATAGAGGATGGGGTCCTCTTCCGCGCGTGCGTACCCGTAACCCTTGCGCGTCACGACGTGCAGGAATTGCGCTCCGTTCAGCTTGCGCACGTTCGCCAGCGTTTTCACCAGCAGATCGACATCGTGACCGTCGATCGGGCCGATGTAGTTGAAGCCGAATTCCTCGAAGAGCGTTCCGGGCAGCACCATGCCCTTGACGTGCTCTTCCGCGCGACGCGCGAGCTCGTGCACGGGGGGCAGCTTCGCGAGCACTTCCTTGCCGCCTCGACGTACGGTGTTGTAGAAGCGGGAGGCGAGCACCTTGGCCAGGTACTGGTTGATCGCACCGACCGGCTCGGAGATCGACATGTCGTTGTCGTTCAGAATCACGAGCACGTTCGCGCCTTCGGCGTTGTTGAGCGCCTCGAACGCCATGCCGGCGCTCATGGCGCCGTCGCCGATTACCGCGACGATCCTGCGGTCGTCACCGTTCAGTTTCGCCGCCGCCGCCATGCCAAGTGCGGCGGAGATCGACGTCGACGAATGCGCGGTTCCGAACGTGTCGTATTCGCTTTCGTCGCGCCGCGGGAATCCGCCGGGGCCGCCCCACTGGCGAAGCTTGTCCATCTGCCGCCGCCGTCCGGTCAGTATCTTGTGCGCATACGTCTGATGGCCGACATCCCACACGATCCGGTCGCGCGGCGTATCGAACGCGTAATGCAATGCAACCGTCAACTCGACGGTGCCGAGATTCGACGACAAGTGACCGCCCGTGCTGGCGACCGACTTGAGCAGGAACGCGCGCAGTTCGCGTACGAGCTGCGGCAATTGCGATCGGTCGACCTTGCGCAGGTCGGCCGGCGATTCGATCGTTTCGAGCAGCGGATAGGTGTCCATTGCGTGCTAGCGGGTCCGCAACACGATCCAGTCGGCGAGTTCCGCGAGGCGAGCCGCGGCTCGCCCGAACGGTTCGAGCGCCGCGCGCGCTTCCGCACGAAGCGCCTGGACATGGCTCCTGGCGCCCGCGACGCCGAGCAGCGTGACGAACGTCGCCTTGCGTTGGGCGGCATCCTTGCCGGCGGTCTTGCCGAGCGTCGCGTCCGTACCCTCCACGTCGAGCACGTCATCGACGACCTGGAACGCGAGACCCGCCGCGGCGGAATAGCGGTCGAGCGCTTGCGCTTCCTGCGGTTCGAGCGCGCGACCGCAGCGCGCGCCGAGCTGCACGGCCGCCCGGATCAATGCACCGGTCTTCATCGAGTGCAGGCGCGTCAGCGAACCGGCGTCGAGCGCGGTGCCAGTCGCATCGAGATCGAGCTGCTGCCCGCCCGCCATGCCCTCGTATCCCGCCGCGCGGGCGAGCAGGCGACAAGCATCATCGCCGTCCGCATCGCAATTTTGCGTCAGGACCGCGAATGCGAGCGCTTGCAACGCATCGCCGGCGAGCAGCGCCGTCGCCACGTCGAACGCCACGTGACACGTTGGCTTCCCACGCCGCAATGAATCGTCGTCCATGCACGGCAGGTCGTCGTGGATCAGCGAGTACGCGTGGACCAGCTCGACGGCGGTGGCGCGCGAATCGGCGCGCGCGAGATCGGCATCGGTGAGTTCCGACGCCGCATACACCAGCAGCGGGCGCACGCGCTTGCCGCCGCCCAACGTCGCGTAGCGCATCGCCGCCGCGAGCCGCGCCGCGGGCGCATCACTTGCTGGCAGCACGCGCTCGAGCACGTCTTCGATGCGCGCCCGTCGCTCGCGCGCCCAGACGGCGAATGTCAGTTCGTCACGCATCGTCAGCGTCGTCGGTCGAGAACGGCTGCAATATCCCCTTCTCGAGCACCTGAACCTGCTGCTGCGCGTCCTTGAGGGCGGTCTGGCAGTACGCGAGGAGCTCGGCGCCGCGCTTGTAGGCCGCGAGCGATTCCTGCAACGGAAGCTCGCCGCTTTCCATTCGGCCGACCAATGCCTCGAGCTCGGCGAGCGCGGCTTCGAAGCTGGGCGGGAATTCGGCTGTCTCGGACATGGAGCGTGGGACGAGCGATTCGAAGTCGAAGGAACGAATCCGGTCCTTGACCCGCAGCCGGAGAGCCTAATATACTAGCATGTTTCAGCGACGCGGCCTTATGAAGACGCGCGACTTCGGCGTCTTACGCGATCCTTCGCGCGGTCGACTTAGCAAAGCGGTCCGGGTGCTTCGCAACGATAACTCTTTTGAAGTATCCCGGGTTGTTGGGTTGGGTTGGTGAACCACGCATGAAAGGATGATCGATGTCCGATCTCGCCACCGCCGCGCGTTTGCGGCAAGCCACGTCCCAGTTTCCCGCCGCATGGTATTGCGATCCCCGGGTTTTCGACGCCGAGCGCAGGCAGTTGCTCGCGCGCGCGCCGGGTTACGTCGGCCATGCGCTGATGGTGCCGGAACCGGGCGACTATCACGTTCTCGCGTCGCGCGACAACGCGCAGGCGCTCGTGCGCGGGCCGCAGGGAATCGAACTGCTGTCCAACATCTGTCGTCACCGGCAGGCGATCATGCTGACCGGCAACGGCAACGCGCAAAACATCGTGTGCCCGATCCACCGCTGGACGTACGATCTGCAGGGCAAGTTGCTCGGCGCGCCGCATTTCGAGAATCAGCCGTGCGCGCGGCTCGCCCGCACGCCGCTCGAGAACTGGAAAGGCCTGCTGTTCGACGGCCCGCGCGACGTCGCGCGCGATCTCGCGCGCCTCACGCTCCAGGATCTCGACTTCTCGGGCTACGTTCTGAACCGGGTCGACCTGCACGAATGCAAGTACAATTGGAAGACGTTCATCGAGGTCTATCTCGAGGACTATCACGTGCAACCGTTCCATCCCGGCCTCGGCCAGTTCGTGACCTGCGATGACCTGCGCTGGGAATTCGCGGAGTGGGCGTCGGTGCAGTTCGTCGGCGTGAACAACGGCCTCGCCAAGGCCGGCACGCGCGCGTACGATCGCTGGCACAAGGCGGTTCTCGACTACTATCGCGGACAACAGCCGACGCATGGCGCGATCTGGCTCACGTACTATCCGAACATCATGGTCGAGTGGTATCCGCACGTGCTCGTCATCAGCACGCTGATTCCGAAGGCGGTGGATCGCACGCTGAACGTCGTCGAGTTTTACTACCCCGAGGACATCGGCCTCTTCGAGCCGGAGTTCGTCGCGTCCGAGCAGGCGGCGTATCACGAGACCGCGAAGGAAGACGACGAGATCGCCGAACGGATGGACGCCGGGCGCAAGGCGCTGTTTGCGCAGGACCGCAGCGAAGTGGGACCCTATCAGTCGCCGATGGAAGACGGGATGCAGCATTTCCACGAGTTCTACCGGCGCCGGATGGAACCGCATCTCGCGGATTCCTAGGGTCACCTGCCAGTGTCCCGCGCAACCCGTGCTCCCACTCGCCCTTCGGTCGCGTCCCCGGGGCGTGATGACACGATCGTCCATTCGACGTTGATCGGCACGGAAGAGCTCGCGCGGCATCTCGGCGATCCGGCGTTCGTCGTCGTCGACGTACGCCACGATCTCATGAATCCCGAGCGCTTCGGCGAAGACGCTTACGCGAAATCGCACGTGACGGGGGCCGTGTTCGCGCGTCTCGACCGCGACCTGTCCGCAGTGAAGACCGGCCGCAATGGCCGTCATCCGTTGCCGACACCGGAAGCGGCGGCCGCGGTCTTCGGCCGCCTCGGCGTTGACGCAACCAGACAGGTCGTCGCGTACGACCAGGGCGACGGCCTGTTCGCGGCGCGCGCGTGGTGGATGCTGCGCTGGCTCGGCCACGACAAGGCGGCGGTCCTCGACGGCGGATTTGCGAAGTGGCTGCGTGAAGGCCGGCCCGTCTCGACCGAGCCGCTGATCGCCAAGCCGACGATGTTCGCGCCGATTCGCGTGCGTCCCACGGTGAATGCAACGGGCGTCACGGCGAGCCTGCCACGCCACGATCTGGTGTTGCTCGACGCGCGTGCCGCTGAACGATATCGCGGCGACGTCGAGCCTATCGACGCCGTCGCGGGGCACATCCCCGGCGCGCTCAATCGTCCGTATGCGCGGAACCTGGCGGCCGACGGCACGTTTCGTCCGCCGCGCGACCTGCGCGGCGAATTCGACGCCATGCTGCACGGACGCGCGGCCGACGACGTCGTCCATTACTGCGGGTCCGGCGTAAGCGCGTGCCACAACCTGCTCGCGATGTCGATCGCCGGCTATCCACTCACCCGGCTGTATCCCGGCTCATGGAGCGAGTGGAGCGCCGATCCCAGGCGTCCGGTCGCGAAGGGGCAAGTCTAGTACGCCAACCCATCAGTTTGCGTGCCAGCGCCCAATTCCCACGTCAGGATCTGCACGGCACATGCGTCGATCGATGACGATCATGGGCTCGCTCCTCGGAGTGGCCACCTCGCAAGTCGAACGTAACGCGCGCCTTCCGCGCAAGTCTCCGATTGCATCAGCGCTGTCGAATCGACATCCCACGCGAACGGACCAACCACATCGTGCCGATAGGGTCCACGGCATCGCCTTGCGAGCGTGACATGCGGATGAAAGGGACGCTCGTCGTGCGAAACGCCGTTCGCCACGAGCTGCCCGACGAGTGAACTCACCAATGTGGCCAGCGCCTGCGGCGGCGACGATGCTCCGATCCACGCGACCCCCGCGCGATGAAATCCGCCTCGCGTGTCGAGCGTGATGCGCATCGCGTCGCCGTCGACCGCGTTGCCCGCGGCCAGAAGTGGCGTCAATCGGGCCGTCGGCCACGCGCCGATGAACGCGAGCGTCAGGTGCACGTTCGCTGCCGGGACAGGCCGCCCGTGCGCGTCGCGGGCAAGCTCGCACGCGACGTCACCCAGCGCGTGCTGCAACCCCGGCGGCGGAACGAGCGCATAGAATACGCGGACCGTGGCTTGGTCGGTGCGAGGCTCCATCGTTTCGGCAAAATCCGGCGTTGACCGCGGCTGTGACGGGTTTTGCGTCGGCATCACTTCCGCATGGGAGCAAAAAAACACCGCGATGTCCTGCGACACCGCAGCGCTTTTCGGGAGGCTCTGGTCAGCCGTTCGCGACGTGCAGTTTCCTTGCGGAGTCGAAGAACTGCTCGTCCTCGGTCGAGCCCTTCAGTGCGGTGGTCGACGCCTGGCCGCCTTGCACCGTCTGCGTCACCTGGTCGAAATAGCCGGTCCCGACTTCGCGCTGATGCTTGACCGCGGTGAAACCCTGCGCGACCGCCGCGAATTCCGCCTCCTGCAACTCCACGAACGCCGCCATGTTCTGCCGCGCGTAGCCATGCGCGAGATGGAACATCGAATGGTTGAGGCTGTGGAAGCCGGCGAGCGTGATGAACTGGAACCTGTAGCCCATCGCGCCCAACTCGCGCTGGAAGCGTGCGATCGTCGCGTCGTCGAGGTTCTTCTTCCAGTTGAACGACGGTGAGCAGTTGTAGGCGAGGAGCTTATCGGGAAACTTCGCGTGGATGGCGTCGGCGAACGCCTTGGCGAACGCGAGATCCGGCTTGCCCGTTTCGCACCAGATGAGATCCGCGTAACGCGCGTATGCGAGGCCGCGTGATACCGCCTGCTCGAAACCGGCGCGCGTCTTGTAGAAGCCTTCAACCGTTCGCTCGCCGGTGCAGAACGCCTTGTCGTTGTCGTCGATGTCGGATGTGAGGAGCTCGGCGGCTTCGGCGTCGGTGCGCGCGAGCAGGATCGTCGGTACGCCGAGGCAATCCGCCGCAAGCCGCGCGGCGATCAGCTTCTCCACGGCCTCGCGCGTAGGCACAAGCACCTTGCCACCCATGTGCCCGCATTTCTTGACCGACGCGAGCTGGTCCTCGAAGTGCACGCCGGCGGCACCCGCCTCGATCATCGCCTTCATCAGCTCGAACGCGTTCAGCACGCCGCCGAAGCCCGCTTCCGCATCGGCGACGATCGGTGCGAAATAGTCGAGATCGTCCTTGCCTTCGGCATGCGCGATCTGGTCTGCGCGAATGAATGTGTTGTTGATCCTGCGTACGACGGCCGGCACCGAATTCGCCGGATACAGCGACTGGTCCGGATACATTTCCCCGGCGATGTTCGCGTCGGCGGCGACCTGCCACCCGGACAGGTAGATCGCCTTGAGCCCCGCCTTCACCTGCTGCAGCGCCTGATTGCCGGTCAGCGCGCCGAGCGTATTGACGAACGGCTCTTCTTCGATCAGCTTCCACAGTTTCTCGGCACCGCGCCGTGCGAGCGTGTGCTCGATATGCAGTGAGCCGCGCAGCCGGACGACCTCTTCCGCCGTGTAGCCGCGCTCGATGCCTTTCCAGCGCGGATTTTCCGCCCAGTCCTTCGTGAGCCTTGCCGCTTCCAGATCGTAGTTCATCACTGCTCCCATCCTGACCTTGCGGGCACATCCACGCCGCGCGGGTTATCGGGCCCGCGCGCCGCGCGGGATGCAAGCGAAAGACGTCGGCAATGCCAGCCTTCACGCTCTTGCGACACGAAGCTGCGACGATCACTCGCCGGTCCACCATCGGGCATGGATGCGGTGCCCCTTGCCTCGTACACGTCGCCGCGCTTCACCGACTACGCAACCTGACGTTAGCAAAGAGCGGCGCGTGTATCAAGTTATTTTTTCGCATTGCAGCACTGTTTTTAAAGTGCAAAATCAATGTATTGGAAATCAATTCCATGTGATGGAAATGTTTTGCCTGATTTCTCGTCGTTTTCGTGCTGCAACGCGTCAGGATGCGTCCAATACAATGCGTGCCGATCCGCCAACCGGCGTGCTGACGTCCATCTTCGCGGGGAGAAACTCGCCACACAGCGCCTTTGCTGCCAAGCAAGGCACCGATTGCGAAAAATGGAAGCGCCGTTCAAAGGCTCCGCGCAGGCGATCACACCCTTTGTTCGCCGGGTTGCGCCGGGAGTTGCCGCGCTATTCTTGCGGCGAGCCATGACGACTGCTGCGCACACCTTCGATGACCAGCCTATCGCCGTTCCCGCGCGCCTGTCGCAGGTTTGCGGTGGGGCCCTGCTCGCGATCGCGTGCATGGTCTGCGCTTGCGCGGCGCATGCCGCCGACGAGCAGTCACGGGCGCTCGCGGCGGGCTGTGCGAGCTGTCATCAGCCTGACGAACGGATCCCGCCGCCGCTCGCCGGGCAATCGCGTGACGAGCTGAGCGCGAAACTGCGCGGTTTCCGCGACGGGACGCGCAGTGGAACGGTGATGCCGCAACTCGCCAGGGGATACACGCCGGCGCAACTCG
>JALYSS010000257.1 GCA_030854685.1 Pseudomonadota bacterium
CCCATGCTCGGCCTCCCCGCGACAACGATCAGGTCGCCGGGCTGGAATCCCGACGTCATCTTGTCGAGATCGGCGAATCCGGTGGGGACACCGGTGACGTCCGACGGATCGTCGCGGTTGTAGAGCGTCTCGATTCGTTCGACGACGGTCGCGAGCAGCTTTCCGATCGCCTGGAAGTTCTGCGAGCCGCGCGCGCCCTGCTCGGCAATGTGGAGCACCTTCGCCTCCGCCTCGTCAAGGACTGCCTTTGCGCTACGCCCCATCGGATTGAACGCCGATTCGGCAATGTCGGTCGCCGTGGCGGCGAGTTGCCGCAAAATCGAGCGCTCGCGAACGATGTTCGCGTAGTGGCGAATGTTTGCGGCGGTCGGCACGTTCTGCGCGAGGGCACCGAGATACGCGAGGCCGCCGATATAGTCGAGCTTCAGCGTCGATGCCAGCGCCTCGGAAACCGTGACCACATCGGCCGGCTTGCCTTCGGCGATCAGTTGCGTGATGTGCCGATAGACGATGCGATGCCCATCGCTGTAGAAATCCTCGGCGCCGAGGACGTCGCCGATCTTGTCCGCGGCGTCGTTGTCGAGCATCAGCCCGCCGAGCACCGATTGCTCCGCTTCGAGCGAATGCGGGGGAAGCTTCAGGTGGTCGAGCGGGAGGTCGTCAGGCACGTTGCAACCGGATGCCGCGGGGAACGCTGGATTCTACCTGTGCGCGTGCGCGCCGGACATACGACAAAGGGGCCGACGTGGCCCCTTTTTTTGCTTCGCCAGCGAGCGGCACGACGTCATCCGACGATGGTCTCGCCCACGACGTTGACGTTGATGTGCGCAGTGACGTCGGTATGCAGCACGATCGACGCCGGATGCTCGCCCACGTGCTTGAGAGGTCCCGACGGCATGCGGATCATCGACTTCTCGACCTCGACGCCCTGCGCTTTCAGCGCGTCGACGATGTCCGCGTTGGTGACCGAGCCGAACAGCCGGCCGTCTACCCCGGCCTTTTGCGCAATGCGCAGCATCGAGCCTTCGAGCTTCTCGGCAAGCGCTTGCGCCGTCGCGAGCTTCTCGCCAGCGGCCTTCTCGAGATCGGCGCGCCGCGCCTCGATCGCCTCCAGGTTGCCGGGCGTCGCGCGTTTCGCCTTGCCGTGCGGAATCAGGAAATTGCGCGCATAGCCGTCCTTCACCTTGACGACATCACCGAGGTTGCCGACGTTGGCGATCTTCTCCAGCAGGATGATTTGCATGATCCGAAAGCTCCGTCAGTGCAGGTCGGTGTACGACAAAAGTGCCAGGAAGCGCGCGCGCTTGATCGCGGTTCCGAGCTGACGCTGATAGCGCGCCTTCGTGCCGGTGATGCGCGCCGGCATGATCTTGCCGTTCTCCTGCACGAAGTCCTTCAGGACGTCGATGTCCTTGTAATCGATCTGCTTGACGTTCTCGGCGGTGAACCGGCAGAACTTCTTGCGCTTGAACAGGTTGTTGCCGCGCTCGCGGCGCTTGCCATCCTTCTTGAACTTACCCTTGCCTCTTCCCACGGGACGTGGCATCTCAGTTTCCTTTCGTCATTCGATCGGCTCGAAGCGAGTCACGTGCAGCGTCACGCTCGTTCCGGTCCTGTATCGGCGCGCGATGAAGCCTTCGCAGCGCAGCGCCGATCCGATGTTCATCTTGCCCAGTGCCCGCGCGACGTCACCGAAGGCCACCGCGTGCATTTCGCACTCGACCCTGCGCTCGGCGTCAGCTTCGCGCTGCGTCGAGCGGTGATCGAGCGTGCATTCGATCGCCGGAATTCCAGCCGGCGTATGCCGCAGCGCATCGCGCTTGCCGAGGATCGCGTCGAGCGCGAACCGGTTGGCTGCCGGCACGCCGGGCGCGCGCGCGCTAGGCCTGCGCGGGCGCGGGCTGCGGAGTCACCGGGGTCGCGGCCTTGTCGGGTGCGCGCTCCGGACGTTCGCCGCGCTCGCCGTCCTTGCCATCGCCGGTGAGCGACCGCGCCTTTTCTTCCTTCATCATCGGCGACGGCGTTACGACCGCTTCGTCGACGGCAACGATCAGGTGGCGCAACACGGCATCGTTGAATTTGTACGCGTGCTCGAGCTCGGTCAGCGTTTCACGACCGCACTCGATATTCATCAGCACGTAGTGGGCTTTGTGGACTTTCTGGATCGGATAGGCGAGCTGGCGCCGTCCCCAGTCTTCGAGCCGGTGAATCCGGCCGCCCGGGCCGGTCACCATCGTGCGATACCTCTCGATCATCGCGGGCACCTGCTCGCTCTGATCGGGATGCACGATGAAAACGATCTCATAGTGACGCATGAGCAGAACGCTCCTTTCGGTCATTTAAGGTGCAAGTCCGGAGGATCCGGTTGCGCCGGCGGCCTCACCCTTCTGCCAAGGATGAGGCAAGGAAGCCCGCAATTATAGCAGGAAGACCTCGAACGAAGACCGGTTTTTGACGCTAACGCTAACCGCCCTTGCTGCTTCCCTGCGACGCCGACATCGCGGCGGCGCCAGCGCGTTTCGCCAGTGCATCGAGCTGCGCGTCGCGTTCGCGCTTCCGCCGCGCGGCAAGCGCACGGACGCGGGCGTAGAACGTCGGCAGGTCGTCATTGGCCTCGTGGAGCAGCTCCTGAAACGCCGGCACGCGATCCGTGTACAGGCCGACCGCCGCCAGCGCGGCGTTGTTCGGCTGTTGCGCGAACCAGCGGTCGTAACCGGACAGTCCCGGCTCGCCTGCCTTTGCCGATTCGTAGGCCGCCTTCATCGCGGCGACGATCTCGTTCTTCGCGCGCCGCTTGGCGTCGTCGGTCGCATTGCTCGCGTAGATCTCGTTCAATCGGTCGCGGGTCGTGCGTACGAGGTCGCGAAAGATGCTCCGCATCCGGTCGGCGCGCGCGGCGAGCTTCGTGAGCTGCGAGTCGTGCCGCGACGCGAGCCATCGCGCAAGACCCGCCTCTTCCACCGTGACCGCAAAGGATTCGTTGAACACCGTGTCGCTCTTCACATACAGCAATTGATGCGCAAGCTCGTGGAAGATGAGGCGCGCGATGTCGGTTTCGGGCCAGCTCACGAACGACGACAGCACGGGATCGTCGAACCAGCCGAGCGTCGAATAGGCCGGTACGCCACCGACGTAGACATCGTTGCCGCCGGCCTTGAGGCGCGTCGATTCGCCCTTCGCTTCCGCCTTGCGGAAATACCCGCGGTAGTTGACGCAGCCGGCGATCGGAAAGCACCACTGCCTGGGCCGCAGCGACAGTTCCGGCGTCGCAAACACGTTCCACGTGACGTAGGGTCGCCCGAGATCCGTGTAGCGCGTGTAGCTGCCGTTGTTCGGCAGTCCGAGCTCGCGGCTCGCGAATTCGCGGATCTCACGAATCCGCTTCAATCGAGCGGCGAGCGCAGCGTTGCTCTTGCCGATGACGTCCGGGATGGGCTCCGAGTGCGACAACAGTTCGAGCTGACCCGCTGCACCCTGCCAGTAATAATCGACCGTCTCGAACGTTGCGCAAGCCGCGAGCGTGACCGCAGCGGCCAGCACCGCAAGGACGATCGGCCACCGACGACGCGTTCGCCGCGGAGCGCCATTTGCCGACGATTTACGGCGCGACAGCGCCTGCGCGTAGCGCCGCATCGAGCTCAGATCGGGTTTCGCAATCATTGTCGGGACGGGAGATCGCGCATCCGGGTCATGCCCTCTTCCAGGTTGCGTTGGTCAATGGCGTATACCAGACGAACATGCCGCCGGGCGCGATGAACGCCGAAATCGATACCGGGCGTGAAAGCAACACCCGCGCCTTCGAGAACATCGCGACAGGATCGCTCGCTGTCTTCCGAGAATCGCGAGCAATCGGCGTAGACAAAAGATCCGCCGATGGGCATGACCGGCACCGCGAATCCGCACGCGCCGCTGTCTGCACCTCCATCGCGTGGAAGGGCTCGATGTCGCCGACGCGTGCGGCGAGTCTGGCGCGTGAATCCATCGAATGGCCTAGTGCAATGAGCAGCGGGAAAGCGTTATCGTAACGCCATGATGAAAAGCACCCGCTTCGCACTGCGACGGATCGGCGCTGTCGTCGGCCTCGGACTCGCGTTCGGCCTGCCGTTGCCGGCACTCGCAGGCTTGTACAAATGCGCGCGGGACGATGGCACCGTGACGTATCAGGAGGACCCGTGCCCGGCCGGCAAGGAGTTGCGCGATCTGGAACGCGATCCGCCGACGGTGTCGGTGGTGCCGTTTCGCGTTGCGCCCGGTCCCGATACGCATCTCGTCGCACCTCGCCCCGCCGCGCCGCGCGCCGCCGGCGAGCGCAAGTCGCGCAAAAGCGTCGAGCGCGAGGGTAACGCGGCCGAGCGCAAATTTCTGGCGCCAGGCATCGGCGAAGGCGAAGTCGTCACCCGCGTCGGACGCCCGGACATGTCGGCGGGCGGCGGTCGGAAAACCGTGCGCTGGACCTACCTGCCAGTGCCCGATGATCCGGGAACGATCACGACGCTGACGTTCGAGCTCGGCCGGCTCGTCGAAGTCGAGCGCAAGGTGATCCAGACGCGGTGACCGATTCCGCTGCAGTGTCGCTTCCGGATCATCCGGTCACGGCGCTTGTCGCCGGCACGCGCCGCGCCGAAAGCGCGTAATGCGCAACGCCGAACAGCACGAGGGTCCACACGATCAGCGGACCGGTTGGAACGTCGAACGCCGCCGATAGTCCGATGCCGCTCACGTAGCCCACGACTCCGACGCTCCAGGCGCGCGCGAGACGATTCCTGCCGACGCGCCGCGTCGCAAGCGGCGGAATGATCAGCGTCGCGAACACGAGGTAGAGTCCTACGAGTTGCACCGAAAGCGTTACGACGCACGCGAACAGCAGATAGAAGCCCGTCCGGCCGAGCCGCGTACCGACGCCGAACCACAATGCGAGCACGCCGGCGTACACGCAGGCGGTGATCAGCAACTGCCGCGGCTGCACCCAGAGGATCTGCCCGACGAGGAGATCGCGCAGATGCTCGCTGCCATGAACGTTGCTCGCGAGCAGCAATACGCCGGCGGTAGCGGCCAGCACGAAGACGACGCCGATGATCGCTTCCTGCACCTCCGGCCACCGCCGCTCCGTCCACGTCAGCAGAAATGCACCCAGCAGCGCCGCCAGCAATGCGGCGACTTGCGCCGAGGCGCCGCCCGCATCGAAGCCGATCCGGTCGGCGAGGATGACGCCGCAACCGGCGATTTGCGCGATCGCGAGGTCGATGAACACGATACCGCGCGCGAGCACCTGCGTTCCCAGCGGCACGTGCGTCGCGGTGACGAGCAGTCCGGCGGCGAGCGCCGGCCACAGGATCGAGAAATCGACCGCGTTCATAGGACCCCCACGCTTGCGGCTGGCGCCGCTGCGCTGCC
>JALYSS010000045.1 GCA_030854685.1 Pseudomonadota bacterium
TTGCCTACGTTCGCGATCCCGCGCGCTACGGTCGCGGTCTTACCGATCCGCTGCCCATCCCGTCCGCCGGGCATGAAATCATGCGCATGATGTCGCTGCTGGCGCCGCTGGGAATCGAACCGGCCGCACGCGCACCGGTACCTGCATATCGCTGGCCCGCGCAGGGGGACGTGTTCGCGCGGAAATGGCTCGCTGCGCGCGGACTCGTGCACGGGCGCTACATCGTGCTGGGTATCGGCGCGCGATTCGCGTGCAAGCAACCGACCTTCGAGCAAATCCTGCGCTGGACCGCGCAATTTCGCGACCGCTGGGAATTGCCGACGGTGTTCCTGTGGACGCCCGGTGCCATCGATGCGGCGTTCTATCGCGGCGACGATGCGATCGCCGGACGCCTGTTGGCGAGTGAATTGCCGCACGTGCACCCGCACCGGGGAACACTGGCCGAGGCGCTGGCGCTGATTGCCAACGCCGGCGCGTCGATCATGCCGGACTCCGGCCTCATGCATTTCGCCGCAGCGAGTCGGGGCGGTGTCGTCGGCCTCTTTGCCGACCCCGGGGAAACGGGAGCCGCCGATCGATGGGGCCCCATCGGTGTGCGCGCACGCTATCTGCAAGTGCCAAACGCGATTGCGGAAATTCCGGACGACGCAGTCCTGGCCGCGCTCGCGCCGCTGATCGAGGATTCACGAGCCTTCGCCTGATGCCGATGTGCGAGCGCGCGTGGAACGCGGTGTGCTGCCGCGACTGCGGTAGACTCCGCGCTTCGCGCGACGTGGCCGATGCGTTTCCGCACCTGCTTCGCGCGTTGCCAGGTTGGACGGATCGTTTCTCCCCATGTGCGGGATTGCAGGCTACGTAAGCGATACGACGTTCGCATCCAGCACGCTTGCGGTGATGACGGGGTGCCTCGTCCATCGCGGCCCCGACGCCGGCGGCGTGTTTTCCCGGGGACCTGCGCACCTCGGGCATCGGCGGCTTTCGGTCATCGACATCGCCGGCAGCGCACAGCCGATGTCGAGCGCCGACGGCGCCGTCACCGTGGTGTTCAACGGCGAGATCTACAACTTCCGGGCCCTGCGTGCCGAGCTTGCGCACGGATGGAACTTTCGCACGTCGGGGGACACCGAGGTACTGCTCGCCGGGTGGCACGCGTGGGGTGCCCGGATGGTCGATCGACTGCGCGGGATGTTCGCATTCGCGCTCTGGGACGCGCGCGACGCCACGCTGTTCGCCGCGCGCGATCATCTTGGCGTCAAGCCGTTTCACTATGCGTGGGACGGCGCCACCTTCGTCTTCGGCTCGGAGATCAAGGCGCTGCTTGCGCATCCCGCCGTGTCGCGCGAGCTGGATTTGACGGCGCTGCGGCTCTATCTCGAATGTCAGTTCGTTCCCGCGCCGTATTCCATCTTCGCCGGAATCCGCAAGCTGCCGCCGGGTCACGAGTTGCGCCTGCGCGACGGCCAACTCGCCATCCGCCGTTTCTGGCTTCCCGACTATGCCGACAAGTTCGCGCTCGACGACACCGATGCGACGGCAGCGCTGGACCGTGAGCTGCGCGCGTCGGTCGACGGCATGCTGGTCGCCGACGTGCCGGTCGGGGCGTTCGTCAGCGGCGGCGTCGATTCCGCGTTGATCGCGGCGCTGATGACCGACGTTCGTGGCGCTCCGATCGATACGTTCAATATCGGCTTCGAAGGCGATGTCGTCAGCGAGCACCGCGAGGCGGCCGCCGTCGCCCGCCATATCGGGAGCCGCCATCACGCGGTGATGCTCGGCCCGGACGACGTACTCGACGCGTTCGATCACTGGATCGATATTTTCGACGAACCGTTCGCCGACCAGGCGGCGTTGCCGACGATGCTGCTCGCCGGGCACGCACGCCGGCACGTGACGGTCGTGCTGACGGGCGAAGGCGCCGACGAAGTGTTCGGTGGTTATGCGAACTATCGCAAGCGCGAGCGCGAGGAACGCTACGTGCGCTGGCTCGGTGCTGAAACGTCGCCGCTGCCGGCGCTGGTGCGGCTGCTGCCGACGCGCTTGCGCAAGGATCGCCTGCTGCGCTCGATCGCCGAGCCGCTGCGGCGACGCTATCGGACGATTCCGAACGTATTCGACACGCTGACGCAGTCGTCGCTTCTCACACCTTCCCTGTTGGCCGCGACCGCGGAAGCGCCGGATGTCGGTGAATTCGCGGCGCAGGCCTATGCCGAGTGCAACTCGAATCAATACCTCGACCGCCTGCTCCACGTCGACACGCGTCTGTGGCTGCCCGACGACCTCCTGACCAAGGTCGATCGCGCGACAATGGCGCACTCGCTCGAGGCACGCGTGCCGTATCTCGACCACCGTCTCGTCGAGTTTTGCGCGCGGCTCGACGGCAACCTCAAAATTCGCGGCACGACGCACAAGTTCCTGCTCAAGCGTCTGGCGTCGCATTACCTGCCGCCGGAAATCGTCGCGCGCGGCAAGCAGGGATTCGTCATGCCATTGAGCGAATGGCTGACCGGGCGCCTTGCGGGGCAACTCGAGTCCCACCTGCTGGGCGACGGACTCGCGCGGCGGGGCATTTTCCGCGCTGCCGCGCTCCGTCGCGTGGTTGTCGAGCACCGCAGCGGCCGGCGCAAGCACGCCGGCCGTCTGTGGGCGTTGCTGATTCTGGAGCGCTGGTTTCGCCGTTACGCACCCGATTGGCAAATGGCGGCATGACGCTCAACGTCGTGCACACCGAAGCGTCGACCGGGTGGGGCGGGCAGGAATTGCGGATCCTCACCGAGATGGAAGGCATGGCGCGACGCGGCCATCGACTGCATCTCGTCGCGCCGGCCAATGCGCAAATCGTTGCCGCCGCGCGTGCGCGCGGGCTGTCGGTCGAGGCGCTGCCGATCGAATGGAAGCGGTTGCCGGGCCTTGTCGCCATGCGTCGATGGCTCGCGCGCCGCGGTGCGGAATTCGACGTCATCAACGCGCACAGCTCGACGGATGCGTGGCTCGCAGCACTCGCCTGCGCGAGGTTGCCGAAGTCGCCGGCGCTCGTGCGCACGCGCCACCTGTCCACGCCCGTCAATCGGCTCCCGACGACGCGCTGGCTCTACCAGCGCGCGACGTCGCACCTCGTCGTCACCGGCGAAGCGCTCAAGACGCGGCTGGTGCATCACAACGGATACGATCCGGCGACGATCACGTCGGTGCGCACCGGCATCGACCTCGCACGGTTCCGGCCGCAGGAGCGCGCGGCGATGCGCGCGCAATGCGGCGTCGATGCGCGCCCATCGGTCGGCATCGTGGCCACATTGCGCGACTGGAAGGGCCACGATGACCTGCTCGAGGCATGGCGCGAATTGAAGGCGAGCGTGCCGGGCTGGCAACTCCTCGTCATCGGCGATGGGCCGCGCCGCGCGCATCTCGAGCGGCGCGTGCGCGAGTTGAACCTTGATGCCGACGTGCGATTCACCGGCAACCGGGATGATGTACCGGCCTGGCTTGCGTGCCTCGAGATCGCCGTGCTGCCTTCGTATGGTGACGAAGGTGTGCCGCAAAGCCTGATGCAGGCCGCGGCTTGCGGGCTGCCATCCGTTTCGACGCCGGTCGGGGCGATCGCCGAGGCCGTCATCAACGGGGAGACCGGGTTGCTCGTGCCGCCGCGCGATCCACGCGCGCTCGCGCGGGCGCTCGCGACGCTGATGAACGACCGTGCGCTGCGCGAGCGGATGGGTCGCGCCGCGCGCGCGTACGCGCAGACCCATTTCGGCCTCGACGCGATGCTCGATGCGATGGAAGCGATATTCGACCGCGCCGCGGCGCGCGACCGCTGATGTGCGGGATTGCCGGGCATTTCGGACGACCCGTCGCAGCGCCGGTCCGGGCCCGCATGCTCGACGCGTTGCGCGCGCGGGGTCCGGATGCGCAGCATATCGTGGCCTTCAATGCCGACGGCAACGTCGGCGATGCAGCGCTGCCGGCACGTGCGGCACTCGTGCACGCGCGGCTTTCCATCATCGATCCGCGCCCCGAAGCCGACCAGCCGATGGGCAGCGACGATTCCACGCGGTGGCTTTGCTACAACGGCGAAGTCTACGGGTGGCAGGACGAAGCGCGCCTGCTCGAAGCGCGGGGTGCTACGTTCCGGACGCGGTCGGACACCGAATTCATTCTCCGCGCGTACGAGGCGTACGGCATCGAGGGCCTGCTCGCACGCTTGCGCGGGATGTTCGCGTTCGCGCTGGTCGACTTTCGCACCCGGCGCGTGCATCTGGTGCGCGACCGGCTGGGACTGAAGCCGCTGGTCTATGCCCACATCGGATCGTCGCTGGCCTTCGGATCGACCGTACGCAGCGTGCTGCCGTGGTTGCCGGCGGATCGGCGGGCCCTGGCACCCGACGCCATCGACGCGTACCTTGCGCACCGCTACATTCCGGCACCGCGCACGGTGTTTGCCGATGTTGCGCGATTGCCCAACGCGCACCGTCTCGAATACTCGCTCGATACGGGCGAGCTTGCGCGGTTCCGTTACTGGGTGCCGGAAGCGTCGGCGGATGCGGATTGCGGCGCGCTGCTCGATCAATCGATCGAACTGCGACTGGTGGCCGACCGGCCGCTCGGCCTTTTCCTGTCCGGCGGCGTGGATTCCACGACCATCGCGAGCCGGCTCGCCGCGACCGGCCACTCGGGCATGCGAGCATTCTGTGCGGCGTTTCCGGGTTCCTCGTACGACGAAAGCCCGTACGCGCATGCGACCGCGAAATCGCTCGGCTTCCCGAGTGAGGATGTGGTGATGCCGACGGCAATTCGCAACGATTTCGCCACCATCGTCGCCGCACTCGACGAGCCGTTTGCCGATCCGTCGGCGTTCCCGACCTGGTATCTCGCGCGCGCGGCGTCCACCGAGGTGAAGGTGGTGCTCGGCGGAGACGGCGGCGACGAGTTGTTCGGTGGCTACAAGCGCGTCGCGAAGCATCTGCGCAACCGATGGCGCGGTGGGATGCGCGTGCCGTTGCCGACATTGCCCGACCCTCGTCCGAAGGGATGGCGCAAGGTCGCGGCCGAACTTTCGCTGGACTGGGAGTCCGCGTACGCGCTGCGGTTTTCGGGGCTCACGCCCAACCAGCGCCGCTTCCTGCAACCCGCCGTCAAGGAATTCCCGGCGCATTACTGGCGGGAGCCGGATCTCGCGGTGGGGTCGGACATCGAACGGCTATTGCGTTGGGATTTCGCCAACTATCTTCCCGAGTACGTGTTGCGCAAGGCCGACCTGTGCACGATGGCCCACGGCCTGGAGTTGCGCGCGCCGCTGCTCGACCATCGGTTCGTCGAGGCAATCCTGGCACTTCCGGCGCGCGCGCGCTTCACGCGGCCGCCGAAGCGCCTGCTGGCGTCGCTCGCACCCGGGCTCGATCAATTGGGCGTATTCGGACGCAGGAAGCGCGGCTTCAATCCGCCGCTGCGCGATTGGCTCACGAGCGACCTCGCCGAACGGATGGCCACCGCGGGTGCGTCGCTGAACGCGCGCACCGGCGGCCAACTTGACGCGGCGCGCACCGACGCGATGATCACCGCGTACCGCCAAACGCCGGCGTTGGCCGAACAGCTGCTGTCGTTGCTGATGCTCGACGAGTGCCTGAAGCAGTTGGTGCAGGAGGCGTCGCATGCCACGTAGCCGCGGACGCATGCGCGCGCTGGTGCTCTTCCTCGCGCTCGCGCGCTGGCGATTCAGGCGCCGCGCGCCGACTGCTCCGCGCCGCGTCCTGCTGCTGCATCACCTGCTCCTCGGCGATACGCTGATGCTCACGCCGTTGCTCGCCAAGCTGCGCAAGCGGCACCCGTCGGCGGAAATCGTGATGACGGTGGCGACGGATTTCGCGCCGCTCTATGCCGGTCGTCCCTACGGCGTGATCGCGCATCCGTTCGATCCGCGTGATCTGGCGACGTTGTGGCCGTTGCTGCGTGCACCGCATTTCGATCTCGTCATCCTGCCGGCGGACAATCGCTGGTCGTGGCTTGCGCGCGCACTCGGCGCGTCATGGATAGTGGGTCTTGCCGGCGACCGGCCCGCGCACAAGAACTGGCCGATCGATGAGCTCGTTCCCTATTCGGATCGGCCGACGGCGTTCGGCGAGACGGCGGCCTCGCTGCTGCGCGGCGCGGCGCCTTCGCCTTATGTGCCCGCCGACTGGCCGGCGCCCGCCGATGCCGGCCGCGTGGGCATCGAGGGGGATTACGCGGTCCTGCACGTCGGTGCGAGCACGCCGCTCAAGCTCTGGGCACCGGAGCGTTGGCTTGCGCTGGCCCGCTCGCTGGAGCAGCGCGGCATGGTTCCGGTATGGACGGTCGGCCCCGGCGAAGCGTCGCTGCTCGATGCGATCGGCGCCGATGCGCGTCATCCGCGCTTCGCCGGCACGCTGGCGCTCGCGGAACTCTGGCATCTTATTGCGGGCGCGCGCCTGCTCGTCGCACCGGACACCTGAGTGGCACATCTGGGACGGGTCGTCGGCGTACCGACGGTTGCGCTCTTCGGTCCCGGTTCGGCGGTGATTTGCGGCGCCGGCGCTTTTTTCGCGGACAGTCCCTATCGTGCTGTGACCGTCGATCCGTTTCCCTGCCGCGATCAGAGGGTCCAGTTCTTTCGCGTCGTCTCTTGGGTCCGACGCTGTGAGCGGATGCCCGGCGCGCCCCCGGGCGGCTGCGAACGCGCCCTGTGCATGGAAGCGATCGATCTGGCGGCGGTTACCGCGGCCATGGATTCGCTGCTCGGCGCACCGCGACCGGCGACCGGCGTCAGTGCCGGCGTCCTCGCAGGTGAGGATTCAGGTCCGCGTCGTTGTACATCTTGAACTGACGATAGATTTTCCAGAATGCGCGGCCCGCGGCGGCTTCCGCGAGGAGCGTATCGAGACATCGCTCGAGGTCCTGGCGCTGGAGCTTCAATCGCGCATGGCGTTCGCGCCACGATGCGCGCTGCACATCGGTGGCATCGTCGCGGCTCGCCTCGCGGCCCATGTGGAAGGTCTTGAGCGCGAGTATCGACAGCCGATCGATCATCGCACCCGCGCTCTCGGAGTTGTGCCACGCGCCGGCTGCCGGTGTAACGCCTTCGATGCGCGCGAGCAGCGCTTCGTCGATTCGCTCGATCGCGTCGTTGCGCTGCTGGTTATAGCCATCGATCGCGCGCTTGTTGGCGACAATCGCGGTGTCGCCGACGTCGACGCGTCGCGCCAGGTCCTCCTCGTCCCACAACAGCGAGTTGAACCGGTGATTGACCTCGATGAAGCGCCATACGCCGACGTTATGCCGCGGCGTTGCCGACATTGCCCATTGCGGTTCGCCGACGCTCGCGTCGTGGACGATGCGCAGCGAATCCGCGGTGACGTCGGCAAAGACGGCCTTCATTCGACTTGCGCCGTGTCGGCGGGCGCGCTGTTGATCAACTGCGTGCGGTGCAGGCGCGCATAAACCCTGTCGCGCTGCAGTAATTCCCGATGTGTCCCCGTTTCCACGATTCGCCCGTGATCGAGCACGATAATGCGATCGGCATGCTCGATGGTCGACAGGCGATGCGCGATGACAATGGTCGTGCGGCCGCGCATCAATTCCTCGAGCGCTTCCTGGACCAGCCGCTCGGATTCCGAATCGAGCGACGAAGTCGCCTCGTCCAGGATCAGCAGCGGCGCGTTCTTGAGCAATGCCCGCGCGATGGCGACCCGTTGGCGCTGGCCTCCCGATAGCCGGATGCCGTGCTCGCCCACCTGCGTGTCGAAACCCTGCGGCAGCAGGCGGATGAAATCGAGTGCGTGCGCCGCGGACGCCGCTCCCTCGATCGCCTCGCGGCTGGCACCCGCCATCGCGCCGTACGCGATGTTGGCGGCGATCGTGTCGTTGAACAGCAGCACGTCCTGCGACACCATCGCGATCTGCGCGCGCAGGCTCGCGCGCTGAAGCGTCGAGACGTCGTGGCCGTCGACGAACAGGCGCCCGGCGGTCGGTTCATAGAAGCGCGGAATGAGGTTGACCAGCGACGTCTTGCCGCTGCCCGACGCACCGACCAGCGCAACCGTTTCGCCGGGAGCGACGGTCAGTGACACGTCGGTCAATGCCTCGCGTTCATTGCCCGGATAGCGCAGCGACACGCGATCGAAACGGACCTCGCCGCGGCAATGATCCAGCACGACCGTTCCGGCATCGGATTCCTCTTCGTGATCGAGCAGGCCGAAAATGCTTTCGGCCGCGGCAAGCCCGCGCTGGATCGACGCGTTGATCCCGGAGAGCCCCTTCAGGCGATCGAGCAACGTCAGCAGGGCGACGACATACGACAGGAAGACTGCGAAATCGAGCGATCCCTTTACGTTCTGCCCGAGTGCGACCCAGATGATGAAGCCGACGGCACAGGCCGCGAGAAACACTGTCAATGGCGAGCTCGCTGCGGCGGCTGCCGATTCCTTGGACATCGCGACGCGCAGGCGATTCGCGGCGGCCACGGCGCGATCGCGCTCGTAGGACTCGCCGCCGAATATCCGCACGACGCGGTGCCCGACGATCATTTCCTCGAGCACGTGGGTGAGCGAGCCGGTCCGGCTCTGGATGTCGTGGGCGATGCGGCGGAGGCGCCGGCTGAAGTAGCGAATGACCACCGCGACGATCGGGATCACCACCACCGTGAGCAACGTCAGCTTCCAGTTGATCCACAGCAGATAGCCGAAGCTCGCGATGACGGTGAGCGTCGAGCGCAGCGCATTGGTGATCGTTCCCGACGCCGCCGCGGCAAGCTGGTGCGCATCGAACGAGATCTTCGACTGCACGACGCCCGTGGGATGCGTGTCGTAATACGGCGTCGGCAGGCGCAGCAGCTTGCCGATAAGGTCGCGGCGAAGGTCGAACACGACGCGGTACCCGGTCCAGCCCATTCCGTACTCGGAAATGTAGGAGCCGACGCCGCGAAACAGGAACACGCCGACCACGGTGAACGGAAGCCACGACGTTCGCACAGGGTCCGGATTCTGAAAATTGCGTACGATCGGAATCACCAGGTACGCGAGGAGCAGATCACCCGCCGCCACGACAATCATGCCGATGACGGTGACCCCGAAGACCCAGCGGTAAGGCCGGACGTAACGCAGCAAGCGGAAGTAGAGGACCGAACCCTTCATCGAAGGCGGATCCCGGGCGCGAGTACCACGCTACAAGTCGCCGGCGGCAGCAGGAAGATGCAGGGGAGGCAGACGCTGCAAGAGGAGGCAGGGACCAACTGGCGTGCCGCAGTCGGATCAGTATAACGCAAGGGGCTGCGAACCCTCGACCACTCCAGTGCAGGTCAGCGCGTTGCGGCGCCGTCGCCGTCGAGCATTGCCTGGTAAAGGTCGACCAGTCGCGCAGCCATCGCGGAGGGTGTGAGGTCCGACACCGCGCGGCGCGCGCTCACCGCTGCGCGCTCACGCACCGATTGGACGAGCAGCGACTTCATCGCATCACCGAGCGCCGCGATATCGCGAGCGCCGCAGACGATTCCGGCCCGATGGGCGGCGACGATCTCGCCGGCGCCGCAACGGGTGCTCGTAATGACCGGCAGCCCGCAGGCCAGCGCCTCGAGCACCGCGTTCGACAGCGGATCGTAGAGCGTCGGCAGCAGGAATACGTCCGAAGCACCGTAGAACGGCTTGGGATCCGCTTGCGGACCGGCGAACGTGACGCGCGCGCCGACACCATGTCGCCTGGCGAGCGCGGCATATCGACCCGGATGGCGGTCGTGACCGACGACGACGAGATGCGCTGGTGCGGGCACTCCGGCGAGCGCTTCGATCGCGCGGCCGACGCCCTTGCGCTCGTATCCGGAGCCGACCAGCAGAAAGACGACGCAATCGTCGCCGATCTCTAGCGACGCGCGGGTGGCGGCGCGACCGGCCGCAAGCCGCGGATTGAATTCCTCGCCGTCGATCGCGTTGTAGATGATCGGCAGGCGCTCCACGGCCATGCCGAACCGTTCGCGAATGTCGTTTTGCACCATTTGCGAAATGCAGATCACCGCCTTCAGCCGCTTGCTCGCGAAGAGGCGGCGCTCGGCGTCGAGCACGTAGCGGTGGTAAGGGCTCGCCTGCACACGCAGGCGCTCGATGGCAGTCGCACCGGCGAGCCGCTCGTCGAGCCACACCGAATGCAACCCATCGCCGGCGCGATAAAGATCGCAGCAGTCGATTCGTTCGTGCGACTGGATGAGCGTCGCGTCCGATGTCGCCACGGTGGCACGGACGGCACGGGCGAAACTCCGGTCGCGCCACAGGCGGCCGACGTAAGGCGGGTTCACGATGACCGGCGTGAACAGGTGTGGCGTGTCGCGCGGCCATCGTCGCGTAACCAACGTGAGCTCGACGCCGCGCGCCGCCAGCGCCAGGAGCGCTCGCTCAACGAACCGCTCGGCGCCTCCGTACGGCGTATAGCGCTGGCGGATGACGGCCAGCCGCACTTCAGCCGCCATGCGGCGTCGCGACGCGTTCGCGGGTTTCGGCAAGCAGCAATTCGAAGGGTCCGTAGATCGCGTCGACCGTGAGCGTCGTAAGGCACTCGGATACCTTGCCGCCGCCGCACCCGTCGATGCCGCAGGGACGGCAAGGGTGGACGCCTGACACGACGACGCGGTTCGGCACCATCCACGGTCCCCACTCATGCTCGCCGGAGGGACCGAACACCGCGAGCGTGGGCGTCCCCATCGCGGCGGCCATGTGCATCGGCGCCGAG
>JALYSS010000130.1 GCA_030854685.1 Pseudomonadota bacterium
TCCGCAGCCGTGTTCACGGTGTCGTGAATCGAAGTCTTCGCGGACGTGATTGCATCCGTCGCCGTGTTTGCGGCGCGATCAGCCGCCGTTCGTACTTGGTCGGCCGCTGTATCGATTGTTGAATTGCGAGGGGTTTCCATCACATTTTAGCCTCCATCAAGTGGGCGTCAGTAACTCGGGCGATTCCCCCATTGAGGACACGCCCGACGCCCCAACTTCGGGAAACGTCGCTTCCAATTGCTGGAAGGACTGTCGTGCGCCACGGGCGCAGTGCGGTTAGTGCATCAAAAGGTATACGACCACCAGAACGATCCCCGGAACGCCCAGGAGCCATGCGAGTGCGTACTTGCCCATGATGATTCTCCTTTGGTGCTGATCGTTGGCGTGCTGGAACGGCGCCGTGCTCCAGCGGATGAACTCTTCTATTTCGAGCGACGCGGCGCTATCGAAACGAGACTGATACATCTGTAGGAAAACAGCGTGCGCAGCAACCGGCGCTACGGCGCTGACCGGGCGAAAGGACGTATTGTCGCTTCAGCTCAAGGACACATCGCGGACTCGCCGACCGTGGTCGGACCGACGGAATTCTGATGGGTCGAGCAGGCGCTCGCACTGGTGAACTGCAAGGTACGCCGGCCATCCAGCCACTACTTCCTGCCGGCCTGCTTTGCCGCGTGGTGCGCGACGGCGAAAGCACGACTGTCGTCGTGGCCGTATTCTTCAAAGGCATTGTTGAAGGCCTCGAGGAATGCTTCCTTTTGATGTTGATCGTACTGGTCGACCTGGGCCTGCGGCAGGTCGGAAATGGTCTTGTACGGCACGGGCAATATTCCTCCGTTTCTACTCGTCTCGACCGCTATTTTCCGGTCTTCCCAAGAACCGCGTCGGCCTTGCGATCAACCTTCGATTTGTCCACGGCGCTCAGCTTTCCGGCGTTGTTTTGTTGCGAGGCGCGCGCTTTCGCGTCGCGCGCATGCGCCTTGTCCTCGACCGGGTAACGCCCGCCTGGTAACGCAAATTCCGATTTCGGCAACTTCTTGCGTGCTTGAGCCGTGAGCTTGGCCATGGTTTTCTCGATCGGATTGGAAAAGCGACATGATCCGCACGGCCGCGCGCGACGCAGTCGGACGAACCACGTTTTGGACGTCAGAACAACGCTGACGGCGTCTGTCCGGGTATATGACTGAGAGAGGGCTCTCGGCGAGCGCACCGGCCGCTCGCAGTGCTGCCCGGGCCGCGCCAGCCATCTGCTGCAAGTGAGTCGCCTTGGCTGACTCGCTAGTCGGCCGCTCGGGACGTCACCAGATCAGCAGCACGTTGCTCGTCGTCGAGGACCGCGTTTCCACGGCGATATGCTTATCATGAACCGCTTCTGCCAGCGCCTGTTCCGGGGCTGGCGCATCCGAGGCCGTGCGCGCGACGGTGATCAGTCTCCATTCGGAGCGCGACCGCTCGGTCGTGATCATGCCCGTCCAGAGCGGCAACGTGCGCGGCGGCGACGCATCATCGATGGCGGCGGCGACCCGCCACAGCCGGATCACCGTGCGCGTCCTTGCATCGATCGGCCGGATGAACGTCAGCGCGGCCGGCTGCCCTTGGTGGAACTTCGGCAGCACCGGTAGTTGCTCGACCGGCGTCGACGGCAGGAGCCAGAGCAGCACCGCCGCCGATCGCCATCGGGCGGGTGATTCCCATCCCGCGTCGGTGAGCGCGTCGGCCATCCCGGTTCGCGTCGCGACCCACTGCACCGCAAACGGCTCTTCCTGCTGCCCGTCGATTTCGGTCCGCGCAGTCGGCAAGCTCATCCATTCGCCACTCCTCCACGCATCGACGCGCAGCGTGCGCGTCTGGACCGGTCTCGCATAGCGCGCGAGGTCGCGCTGGTGATGATTGCCCGCATACGAGCCGCCGACGAAAGTCAATGTGGCGAGCACGATGAGCAACACCGGCGTCGCGCGTATCGTCCGTTCGCGCACGTGATGGATATAGGCGATGGCGAGCAGCGCGATCCACGCGACACCGAGCCCGAAGCTCGCGATCACGTCGGAAAACCAGTGCGCGCCGAGATAAAGCCGCGAGAACGCGACGAGCACCGCCATGCCGATCGCGCCCAGCGCGAACGCAGTCTGTTGCCATCCGGGCTTTCGGTGCCCGAGCAGGAATGCGAGAAAACCATATACGACCATGCTGAGCGCCGCATGGCCGCTTGGGAACGAGTACTCGTCGATGGCGGCGTAAGCGGTCGGCGGACGCGCGCGCCCCAGTCCGTACTTCAACGCCCACACGAGCAACTGCGCAAAGGCAGCGGCCGCGATCCAATAAGCGAGCGTGCGAAAGCGCCGCGTAATCGCGAACCAGAGACCGACCGCCGCGATGACCGGAATCATCACGTAGGCGCTTCCAAGCTGCGTAACGGTGACCATGACGTCGTCGCCCCACCGCGTGCGAAGGCCTTGCAGCCACGCGTAGATCGCCCGGTCGACGCCGACGAGCGTGTCGTTCGTGACGACGTCTTCGACGACGCCAAGGAAAAGCCACGCGCCGCCGACCAGCAACGTCGCCGACACGAGGAGTGCGAGTGATTCGCGGCGCGCGGGATCGAGGAGCGGCAACACGGCGCGCGCAATCGGCCCCGACGTGGCGCTCGCGCGAACGAATACGCGGTCGCGGAGCGCGTTGACGTATGGCCAGCCCCAGCGGATCGCAAGACGCGTGACCTGGGTGATCAGCCACAGGCCGACGACGATCACCGCCACCAGCGCGACCAGTCGCGAACTGACAGCACCCGCGAGTTCGAGCGACGCACCGAACAGCACGCCGGGCAGCAGATGCGCCGCGGCCCACGCCAACGCGGAAAGCACGTTCATCGTGTAGAACCGGGAGACCCTCATGTCCGACATCCCCGCGACGACCGGGACGATCGCCCGCACCGGACCGAGGAAGCGGCCGAGAAAGACACTTTTGCCGCCATTTGCTGCGAAATACGCCTGGCCGCGCTCCAGGAGCTTCGGAAACTTTCGCAGCGGCCACATTTCGCGAATCGCGTCGTGGTAGCGGTGACCAAGCCAGAAACTGATGCCGTCGCCGAGGATCGCACCGGCGACCGCGACCGCGGCGACCGGCCACGGATCGAGCACGCGCAATCCGACCAGCGCGCCGGCGACGAACACGACGGAACTTCCCGGAATAATGGTGCCGATCACCGCCAGCGCCTCGAGGAAAGAGCCGGCGAATACGGCGCCCAGCGCGAAATGCGGGTGCGCCGAGAAATAGCCAATCAGCGATTGAAGGTGCGCTTCCACGCTGCAGAAGCCTGGCAGGCCGCCGCTGGAACGGTCAGATCAACGTCACGCCGACGCCGGGCGCGAGAGCGCCGTGCAGACAGCCGCCGTCGGGAGAAACGTGGTGCGAGGATGACACGTAATCGGGCGTCATTCGGAGAATTGGAGCACGACCCTGGCATTGAGTTCGTCGATGCGAAGTTCATCGCCGTCCGCTGCGACAGGCTTGCCATTGACGGTCGCGTACAAGATTCGTGGCCATGGGCCGGAGAGCACGAATCCACCCGGAGGAACGCGTCCGCTCGCCGTCAATGTCAGCTCGGCAATCCGATCGCCGGTACGGACGAGCGAATAGGCGACGCTACCGTAGGGGGTGCGCAAGCCCCGGATGGCCACGCCCGCACGGTCGACCCATGCAGCGGGAATCCCGCCGGCCAACATCATTGCCCCATCGGCGCGCTCGTACGCGAAGAGGTCGAGCACGCAACGAATGTAGTCGGATGCGACCCACGCGTGCGGCAGGTCGCCGACGAACAGGACCTTGCGCGGATCGCGGCCAACGACTTCGGGCCATTGGTTCCACGCGAGCGGGCGCCGCCCCGCCATGAAGAAGTCGAGCAGCACCTGCGCTCGCTCGCGCCACCCCAGGCGCACGAACGTCGAGACGGTGCGCAGTTCGTAGGGCGTGTAGTCCTTCCAGATGGTCACGCCGTCGCGGCGCGCGACGAACTCGCGCCAGTAGCGCTCGAACGTCGGCTTGACGAGTTCCGGCGGCAGATCGCGGGCGCCGGCGCCGGGCGCGAACGCGATCGTCGACGACGCGGGATCGAAATCGCCGAGCTCGGCTGAGCCTGGCAGGTAGCCGATGTGATGCGTAGCTGCTGTCGTACGCAGCGACACGACGAGGTCGTCGCGAAATTCGTCGCGCGCCGCGGCGAGTCGCTCTGCGGCACCGCTGTGACCGAGCGCCCCGGCGATCATCACCGCGCTCGTGTAGCCCTTGAGTGCCCACAAATCGTCCCAGTACGAGTGCATCGGCTTTGCCGAATAACCCTCGTGGCTGATCGACGCCGGGAGCAAGCCGTACGAGGCGCGGTTGCGCCCGCCACCGCGAGGGACGTCGACGCGCTCGCTCTGGCGCAATGTTTCCATGTAACGCGCCGCGGCCTCGACGTGCGGCCACATCTTTGCGAGCAGCGCGCGATCGTGCGTGTACCGGTAGACCTCACCGACGAGAAAGATGAATTCGCCCGGACTGTCATTCTCGGGAACGGGATCGGCGCCGCGCGCGTCGATGCAGCACGGCACCTTGCCGTTGGCGAATTGGTGCGGCGCGTACCAGCGCAGGTAGTCGGCCGCGATGCTCGCGTGACCCAGACGCAACAGTGATTCCGCGATCATCGTGCCGTCCCGGATCCACGAGCGCGCATACGAACGCGTACCCGGACGCAGGATCGGCCCGTCGCGTGTCACCAGGATGTGCGCAAGCGCCGTATGCAGCGTGTCGGCGAGCGGCTGCACTTCCCGCGGCACGCGAATCGTCACGCGATCGAGCTTGTCGCGCCATGTCGCGGCGGCGCTCGCCTGCTCGCGCGCAAGCCACTGCGCCGGCGTACGTTGCACGAGCACCGGTGCCGCGGCATCTCCGGCCAGCGGCGCAACGACGCCCAGCGTCGTGGTCGCGTGCGGGGCGAGCGTCGCCGGATAGAACAGCGCGCCCGACGCGTACCCGAAGTCATCGTGAACGTCGCGTCGGGATCGCGCGTGGCGTGTCGCGAGCCACGGGACGAGCGGTCCGGCGTCGAACGGCCGCAGGCCCACGCGTTGCGGCGATGACAGCGGATAGACGTTGCGCGTGCCATTCACCTTCAGGGCACCGCCGTCCCACGCCAGGTCGTGAATCGGACTTGCGCCGCCAACGGTGTTCAGGAACTGCGCCGGTGGATTCACCTGGAACGGCCGCACGGCAAGTACCAGCGTGATCGGCAACGACTGATTGGTCAGGTTGGTGAGGTCGTAGCGCGCGATTAGGCGCACGTCGGCGGGCGTGCCGGTCGCGAACGTCGTGATGCGCAACGACCACCGCGACGTATTCCATTGCACGCCGGGCATCGGCAGATCGTCGTCGACGAGGAACGGTCGCGCCTCGACGTCCGTCCACGTGACCACCTTGCCGCGCTCCACCACGAATGGCTCCAGCGTGAAGCCGCTCTTGCCGATTTCGAGCGCGCCGTCTTCCGAAAGGAGGCCGGTATCGCTGCCGCCGTCGACACCGACGAGCGTCCACGCACCCTGTTCGCCCGAAAACCCCCGCGGAAAGAATCCGCGCGGCGCGGCGAGTGCGAGGGCCGCGAAGAATGCGTTGGGCGTGGCGCCGAACGCGAGGTCCTTGACGGTGAGCTCGGCGATCGCGTACGCGCGCTTCGGCCCGTCGCGCAACGCGAGTCGCAGGTAGCGCGTCTCGGACTCGGTCAACGACAATGCGACAGGTCCGCTGCCCCCTTCGGTCACGCGGCGCACCGTTCGCCAGCGCCTGCCGTCGTCCGAGAATTGCACATCGTAACGTGACGCGTACTCGCCATTCGCCCACTGCAGGACAAGGCCGCCGAATTCGCGCGGGCGCCCGAAATCCACCGTCAGCCACTGCGCGCGCGCCGCACCCGGAACGCTTCGCCATGCCGTCGCGATATGTCCGTCGAGCGCGCGCGCGGGCGCGGCCCCCGGCTGCGACGACGATGCCCGCACTTTCGGTGGCGGCCAGACCGAAGGCGCCGGCGGCAGCTCCTGCAACACGAGATCGCTCACGTAAACCGAGCCATGGCCACCGCCGCTCCCCGCGGCCACGGCGATTTCGATCGTGGCGACGTGGCGAAGCACGCGGTCCTTCGTCGGTCCCCAGGCGAATTCGATCTGCCGCTTCTTGATCGTGATCTGCCGCCATTGCAGCGGGAACGTGAAGTTCGGCCGCTTGTACCACCATACGTTGTCGCCGCTCGTGTCGGCGAGCTTCACCTGCAGGTCGTTGACCGGCGCGTCGGCGCGCAGCCAGAACGTGATCGCGTAGTTCTCCGGCAGATCGAGGGGCAGCGCGCGGCGCGCAATGGCGTACCCTGCCGTGCCGCCGAGATCGAAATCGAGCTGCATCGCCGGCCGCTTCGCATCGAGGACGCGCCGCACCGATGCCGTCACGCCATCCGAGGCAACGGCCTTCCATGCATCGACATCGCCGAAGTGATCGAGAATGCGCGTGGGCGAGGTTGGCGGCTGCGCGTATGCAAGTGACACGGCGAGCGCCATCACCAATGCGAGTGTCAATCCCACGCGACAGGCGATGTCGTGGCGCGACGCGCGACTCCGGCGCACCATCATCCCTTGACGCTCCCCATCATCAGACCCTGCAGGTAGTAACGCTGGAGGACGAGGAACACGACCAGCACGGGCACCGTTGTCACCACGGAACCCGCCATCATCAGCTCGTTGTCCTGTAC
>JALYSS010000134.1 GCA_030854685.1 Pseudomonadota bacterium
CCGTAGAGCACCAGCAACGCGCCGAGGACGAGCGTCGTTTCGAATATGCTCAAGTGCAGTCGCGCGGTGTCGCCGACGAGCGCCAGCACCGCGAGGCAGATGACGAGTTGCGCGCTGAATACGACGAGCGAAGTCCGACCCATCGTCGCGATCGGGGAATGCTCCGCCCAGGCGGCAAGGGTTCGCCGGCAGCGAACGGCGATGAGCGCCAGCACGGCAAAGTTGAGGAGCCGCAGCGGGCCGAGATGCCATTTGTCGAAGAGCGCGTTGAGCGTGGCGTCCGATCCGAAGGGAATCTGCCCGACGACGTGGCGCCACACGAAAAAAACCGCGGCAACGGACAGCAAAATCACGATGCCGGGGCCGGACCACGACCCGCCGACCGTCGGGGGCGCGCTCGCCGCCGTGCCGCGGTTCGCGCCGACGCGCAACCCAACCAGCCACAACAGTTGCCAACCCAGGAACGAGAACGCGCCGGTGGCGCCGTAGGGCACCGGCCACCCGACGACGGCGGCGACCGACTCGTAGACGTGGCGCCCGCCGCCGTACTGCGCGAAGAGCCACAGCACCGCGCTCAAGCTCAGCAGCACGCCCCAGCCTCGCCGCGCACCATACTCGAGCAGCAGCGGTGACGCGACCAGGAACAGCACGTACATCGGCAGGATATCGAGCAGCGGCGGGTTGTACGCGAGGACGAGACCGCTCACGAGTGCGAGATGCGGACGCGCCAGGTAATACGACGCGAGATCGGTGATCGCATGCGCATCGCGCGAGACGGCGATCGGCACCAGCAGCAGGAGCAGGAAGAGCAGCAGTGCAATATGCGCGACGTAAACTTTGAGCGCGCGGCCCAACAGCGCGCGCCGCATCAGCGCGTAGCCGCGCGTGCGCGCCTTGTGGCCGTAGACGGAGCCGACGAGAAACGCCGACAGGAACACGAAGCCTTCGGCCGCCGACACGAAGCCGAACGGCTGGCCGGCGCGGGAACTGAACCACGTGGGCAGATGCGTGGTCGTCATCAGGACGAGCATCAATCCGCGAAGCCAGTCGAGTTCGGGTTGACGTCCCATAGAGCCGTGTCAAGGGAGAAGACCGTCAGACAGTGCCGGTCGAAACGGCGTTCCTTCCGTCAGTGAAGATACGCTAAAAGCGGCGAGCCCGCCGCTCGTCGGATCAACACGTTCTCCGCCATGCGGGCCTCGGCCGGTTCGAGGGACCCGAGCCAACGCACCTCGCCGGCGATGAATGCGGCCACCGCGACACCGTCGCGATACAGCACGCGGTTGCCGGTGATGGCCGCGACTTTCGTGCCTGGCAGCAGCGTGCCGACGACGTTCAGCGGATCGGCGCCGCTGATCGACACGAATTTTCCCGACAGCGGCGCACGCCGGGTCTCGCGCAACAGCGTTACCGCCTCGGGCAACGCGAATTGCTCGCCGGTGATGCTGGCAACGAAACGGCCACCGCGGACATCTCCGCGCGCCTCCAGCCGGCGCAGGACCCGCGCGAGCTCACGCCACGGTGGCAGCCACTCGGCCTCCCGATGGAGGATGCGCCAGGACACGACGCCGTAACGGCGCAAAAGCGCATGCGCGATGTGCTCGACGATTTCGTGCGTCGGGTCGTTGCGCGTCCATCCCTGCCTCGGCATCGGCGCCGCCGGGCGCGGCGCGCGCCGGGTGAGCGACCAGCGACCGGCGTCTTCGACACCGAGCAGCGCCGTGCGCCGATGGCGCTTGCCCCCCCCGATACGCTTGCGCTTCGAAGACGGCGTCAGCAGCGCCCGCAACCCGGCGAAGCTGTCGGACGTCACCGTCCCGACCGCGACGAGTTCGGCGAGCGCATCCTCGACCTGCGTACGCAAGAGATGCGTGCCGTCGACGATTTCGTCGTAAAACGAAGCGCCGTGCGCGCGCAGGAAGTCCGCGACCGCTTGTGCGCGGGCGCCTATCGACGCGCCCTGCTCGTCCGCCACCGGTGCCACGCGCGTCCATACCGCGGCGCTTCGCCTCGGCAGCAACGTCACGGGCGTCGTGCGAATGACGTTCGCGCCGCCCGATGCACCCGTTGGCGCGGGCAGCGTGAGCCGCGCCCATGCGACGCGACCGGAAAGGCACAGGTCGTCGAGCCACGTGAAATCGTAATTCTCGAGACGCGCCGGGAGAATTTCGGATTCCCACGCGGCGGCCGGCGCCTCGAAGCCCTGCAACTGCGCGATGATCGCGTCGAGCGCGTCGGGTCCCTGCCGCTGCTCGCCCGGCGTCGCGTGCTGCCAGCGAAACAGGAAACGGACGAAGTCCTGCGTCGACACCGGCTCGATTTCCTGTCGCAGGCGCTTCACCGTATAGCGATGGATGCGCGCCAGCAGCGTGCGGTCGCACCACTGCGTCGCAGGTCCGCCTGGCGTGTACGAGCCCTGCATCGCGACGCCCTCGGCGGCGAGCTTCGCAAGCGCGGCGCCGATCTCGGCGACCGGCAGCGCCATCGATTCGGCGATCGCATCCGCCGCGACCGGCCCCTGCCCCTGAAGGCGGCTTCGCACGAGCTCGACCACCGCTTCGTCGCGACTCCACGCCCGCTCGGCGTATTCGCGCGGTGCCACGATCGGCGGCCGCCGTTTCGCCTCGGGATGCAGCGCATCGAATTGCGGCAGCCGCTCCGCCGCTGCCCAGACGTCGCGCACGGCGTCGAGCGTGACGAGCGTCGCGCGCCGACCCACCGCAAGCTGCTCGAGAAAACCCTGCCATCCGTCGTGCGCGCCCGCCTCGTCGCGTGTGACAAAGCCGAGACCAAGCAACGCGTCGTGCATCTCGTCCACGCTCGTCGCTTCAGGCCATGCTTCGCTGCGCACGCGATCGATCGCCGCCGCGTCGAGCTGGCCGAGTTTGCCAGCGATATCGTCGTCGGACCATCGGCGCGCCATCACCGCCTGCGTCCGGCGCTCCTCGAGCGGCGCGTCGTCGAGGTACGCATACGGGCGAGCGTTGAGGATTTCCATCGCCAGCGGCGACGGCGCGGGAAGGTCGCGGGCGACGATCGCGATGTCGCCGTTCTCGATGCGCCGAAGCACCCGCTCGAGCCCATCGACGTCCATCGCCTCGTGCAGGCAATCGTGGATCACCTGCCGCACCAGTGGATGATCGGGAATCTCGCGGTCGCCGACGATGTTCTCCGCGCACGCGATCTGGTCGGGAAAAACGGCCGCCATCAAGTCATCCGCGCGCATCCGCTGCAACGGCGCCGGCACCTTCTTCCCGGCCCGAAAGCGCGGAAGCGCGAGCGACGTGCCGGCGATCCAGCGCCAGCGCGCCGCGAACATCGGCGCGTCGAGCATCGCCTGCACGAGCACCGGGCGCACGGTCTTCGAATGCAGGTAGCGCGCGACGTCGGCAAGCGCGAAGCTGTGGCTCGTCGACAGCGACAGGACGATCGCGTCCTCGGTCGCGGCCGCCTGGAGCTCGAAATTGAACTTGACGCAAAAGCGCTTGCGCAGCGCGAGCCCCCACGCGCGATTGATGCGGCTGCCGAACGGCGCGTGAATGACGAGCTGCATGCCTCCCGATTCGTCGAAGAAGCGTTCGAGGACGATTCGATCCTGCGTGGGCAATGCGCCGAGGACGCTGCGCGCCGTGCCGAGATAGTCGACGAGCTGACCGGCGGCGGCCGCGTCGACGCCACGCGCATTGAGCATGGCGATCGCTGTGGAGGGATCGACGGACTCGGACCCGTTCGAGCCATCCGGACCAAACAGTTCCTCGCGCAACCGCGACACCGCGTACGACAGCTCGTCGCTGCGCGCCGGCGCCTCGCCAAGCCAGAACGGAATGTTGGGCGGTTGTCCCTGCGCATCCTCGACGCGCACGCGACCGGCTTCGATGCGCCGGATCCGATACGCCGTGTTGCCGAGCTGGAATACGTCGCCGGCGAGGCTTTCGACCGCGAAGTCTTCGTTGACCTTGCCGACCATGTGACCGGCAGGCTCGAGGATCACGTCGTAATCGGCCGTATC
>JALYSS010000174.1 GCA_030854685.1 Pseudomonadota bacterium
GATGAGCGCTGCAGGGCCGCCCCAAAAGCGCGAATTCCACCCCCTCGGGGGGCAGCGCAGCGGCGCAGCCGCAAGCGTGGGGGGATCATACAAGCAGCGCCGGGCCGTCCCAGGGAGCGAATAGCGCCGCCACCGGGCAGCGCAACCGCCGTATTGGCCAATGCGGCCGCAAGCGCGGAGGCCCAGGCACGTCACCCGTATAATGGGTGCTTTTCCGCGGAGCGATTCCGCGGATCGCTCCTGATTGGAGAACCGCGCATGGCCGAACGCACCCGCACCCGCCGCAACACGCTCGAGCGCCGTTGCCTTCCGAAGACGTTCAAGCGCATGTTCGTCGGCGCGCCGAAGGGCATCTTCAAGATGCTGGAGAAGATCAAGAAGGCCTGAGACCTCGCTCGACGACAACAGGGCCGCCTCGCGCGGCTTTTTTGTCGGGCGAGCACCGCGCGTCCCGGCTGCGACGCAGTCCCGATCGGCGCGCGCAGCCGATCGTCGACCGATGCCGTTCGCGTATTACCAACGCCTTACTGCGGCGCAGAAGCGGGTCTATCGCACGAGCGATGCGATCGAATCCATCGCGCTGCCGCGCGAGGTGGCATTGGGCCCCGAGGTCGCGTCGATCCGCAGTGCGCTCGTCGCCGACGATCGCGAGGCGCTTGCGCGCACCTGCCAGCGGATCGCCGATGCGCTGACGAGCGGCTACCGCGTGCCGCCGATTCGGATGCGTGTCCTCGCGCAGCGTCCCTCCGGCGACTACGGAGAACTGCACGGTCTCTACGAACCGGAAAGCGATCGCGCGCCCGCCCGCATCAGCGTCTGGATGCGCACGGCGCGCAAACGCCAGGTCGTCGCGTTCAAGAGCTTCCTGCGCACCGTCTGCCACGAGCTGTGCCATCACCTGGACTACGAGCTCTTCGCGCTCGAGGAGACGTTCCACACCGACGGCTTCTACAAGCGCGAGTCGAGTCTCGCGAACGCGTTGCTCGCCAGCGAGGCGATCATGTCCGACCGTCGCGGGGCGTGACGGTTCGACCAGCCTCTCGCGTCCGTTTGCTACAATAGCCCTTCGACGCCTCGAGGAGCGTTGCAACCCGGCGATGCCGGGCCAGGCTCGAGGCGGGGAATCCGCCAGATCCCCATTGCAACCGCGCTCGTTGAACCGCGACTTCCGCGGCCAACGGGTGGTCACGCCGCCTCGACGATCCGCAGGAGTCGCCCGTTGCGAACGGAGCGACCGATGAATGCTGTCAACGAGCCGGAGTCTTTCGCCGACTACGAAGTCGCCGACCTGTCGCTCGCCGAGTGGGGTCGCAAGGAAATGGCGATCGCGGAAACGGAGATGCCGGGGCTGATGGCGATCCGCGAGGAATTCGCGCCCGAGCAGCCGCTGCGCGGCGCGCGCATCGCCGGCAGCCTGCACATGACAATCCAGACGGCGGTGCTGATCGAGACGCTGCAGGCGCTTGGCGCCGACGTGCGCTGGGCGTCGTGCAACATCTATTCGACGCAGGACCACGCGGCCGCGGCGATCGCGGCGCGCGGCACGCCGGTCTTCGCCTGCAAGGGCGAGACGCTCGAGCGCTACTGGGACTTCACGCATCGCATTTTCGAATGGCCCGGCGGCGAGGCGCCGAACATGATCCTCGACGACGGCGGTGACGCGACGCTGCTCGTGCATCTCGGCACGCAGGCGGAGCAGGATCGATCGGTGATCGCGCATCCGGCGAGCGAGGAGGAGACGGCGCTCTTCCGCGCGATCGCGAAGCGTCTCGACGCGGCGCCGAATTTCTACTCGCGAATCAAGCGCGAGATCCGTGGCGTCACCGAGGAGACGACGACCGGCGTCAAGCGGCTCTATCAGATGCATCGCGAAGGCCGGCTCGGCTTCCCGGCGATCAACGTCAACGATTCGGTCACGAAGAGCAAGTTCGACAACCTGTACGGCTGTCGCGAATCGCTGGTCGACGGCATCAAGCGCGCGACCGACGTGATGATCGCGGGCAAGGTCGCGCTCGTCTGCGGCTACGGCGACGTCGGCAAGGGTTCGGCGCAGGCGCTGCGCGCGTTGTCGGCGCAGGTCTGGATCGCCGAGATCGACCCGATCTGCGCGTTGCAGGCGGCGATGGAAGGCTACCGCGTGGTCACCGTCGACGATGCCTGCGACAAGGCGGACATTTTCGTCACCGCGACGGGTGACCTCGACATCATCACGCACGACCATATGCGGCGGATGAAGAACAACGCAATCGTCTGCAACATTGGCCACTTCGACAACGAAATCGACGTCGCGTCGCTCAAGGTGTACCCGTGGGAGAACATCAAGCCGCAGGTCGACCACGTGATCTTCCCCGACGGCAAGCGGATCATCCTGCTCGCCGAAGGCCGCCTCGTGAATCTCGGCTGCGGGACCGGGCATCCGTCGTATGTGATGAGCTCGTCGTTCGCAAACCAGGTGATCGCGCAGATCGAGTTGTGGATCGATGCGAAGGAAGGTGCGGGTCGGTATCCTGTCGGCGTCTACGTGCTGCCGAAACACCTCGACGAAAAGGTGGCGCGGCTGCAGCTCTCGAAGCTCGGCGCGAAGCTCACCGAGTTGACGGACCGCCAGGCGCGCTACCTCGGCGTCGATCGAGCGGGTCCGTACAAACCCGACAGCTACCGGTACTGATGCGAGTGCCTCTCACCCGCTCGGCGCTTCGCATCTCGCTCCCTCTCCGCGCCGGCGAGGGGCAGGGGAGACGGAAGGATGATGCGTATTGCGTTAATGGGAACCGGCGGCGTCGGCGGCTATTTCGGCGCAAAGCTCGCGCAGGCCGGTAACGATGTCGCGTTCGTGGCGCGCGGCGCGCATCTCGAGGCGATGCGGGCGAATGGCCTGTGCGTCGAAAGCGCGGGCGGCGACATCGTGCTGCCGACCGTCGTCGCGACTGACGATCCGTCGTCGCTCGCGCCGGTCGACGTCGTGATGTTCTGCGTCAAGCTGTGGGACGTCGAGCACGCGGCGGGGCAGATCGCGCCGCTGATCGCCGATGGCGGCGTCGTGATCCCGTTCCAGAACGGCGTCGACAGCCCGGACATCCTGGCGCGCGTGCTCGGAGAAGCGCATGTGCTGGGAGGCGTGGCCTATATCGCCGCGTCGATTCGAGCGCCCGGCGTGATTGCGCATGTCGGCTCGATGGCAACGCTACGCGTCGGCGCGTTCGACAACGGCCTGACCGACCGCGCGCAGGCATTCGTGCAAGCTTGTACCTTGGCGGGGATCGATGCGCAATTCGCGCCGGACATTCGTCGCGCGCTGTGGGAGAAATTCGTTTTCCTCACGGCGTTGTCGGGGCTGACGTCGCTTGCGCGGCAGCCCGTCGGCGGCATCCGCAGCGATCCCGACCTGCGCGCCGCTTTCGAGGCGGCGATGCGCGAAACGGTGACGGTCGCGCGCGTCCGCGATATCGCGCTGGGTGATGATTTCCTGGCCGCGCAGATGCGCGCGATCGACGCGTTGCCGGCAGAAATGCGCTCGTCGATGCAGAACGATCTGCTCGCCGGCCGCCGGCTGGAAGCGCCATGGTTGTGCGGGCGCGTCGCCGAGCTCGCGGCCGGTGCCGGCATCGCCGCCCCGGTCAACGCGACGATCTACGCAGGGCTCAAGCCGTACCTGAACGGCGCGCCGCATTAGCGCGCACGTGCGACAACGGAGGAACGGATGCGACTGCTGCTCACCTGGCTCATCAACGCGCTGGCACTGCTCGCGCTGCCGTACATCTTCACGTCGATACGCGTCGACACATTCGCAGCCGCGTTGATCGCAGCGCTCGTGCTCGGACTGATCAACACGCTGGTCCGGCCGATACTGGTGCTCCTGACGCTGCCGGTCACGCTGCTGACACTCGGCCTGTTCATCTTCGTCATCAACGGCCTCCTGTTCTGGTTCGTCGGCTCCTTCCTGACGGGATTCACGGTCGGCGGATTCTGGTCCGGCTTTTTCGGCGCGATCGTCTACAGCCTTATCTCGTGGGCACTCTCGTCGCTGATCCTGCGCCGCAAAGCGTGATCGGCATCGTGGGCGCGACGCCGCTCTACAGCCTCGAATTCTTTCCGCCGAAAACGGCCGAGGGAATCGCGAAGCTGCGTGCCGCACGGCGCGAGTTTGCGGCGCTGGAACCGTCGTTCTGCTCGGTGACGTACGGTGCCGGCGGGTCGACGCGCGAAGGCACGCTCGCCACGGTGCTGGAAATCCGCTCCGAGGGCATGGAGGGTGCACCGCACGTGTCGTGCATCGGCTCGACGCGCGAAGGCATACGCGAAG
>JALYSS010000178.1 GCA_030854685.1 Pseudomonadota bacterium
ACCTTCATCGTCGGCGGCGCGGTGCGCGACCTTCTGCTCGGTATCACGCCGAAGGATTTCGACATCGCCACCGACGCCACGCCCGAGCAGGTCAAGCCGCTGTTCCGACGCGCGTTCATCATCGGCCGCCGCTTCCGGCTCGTGCACGTCCACGTCGGCAACGACGTGCTCGAGGTATCGACGTTTCGCGCCGCGCAGACCGGCAACGACGCGACGGACGAGCATGGAAGGTTGCTGTCCGACAACGTCTACGGATCGCAGGCGGAAGACGCGGTGCGCCGGGATTTCACGATCAACGCCCTTTACTTCGATCCTGAAACGGACACCATCTGGGATTACGTTGGCGGCGTCGTCGATATTCGTGCACACCGGCTCAAGCTGATCGGTCCGCCGGTCACGCGGTTCCGCGAGGACCCGGTGCGGATGCTGCGGGCGGTGCGCCTCGCAGCCAAGCTCGGGCTCAAGATCGATCGCAAGACCGAGGAGCCGATTGCGCGGCTCGCGACGCTGATGCAGAACGTGCCGCCCGCGCGACTCTTCGACGAGATGCAGAAGCTGCTCCTGTCGGGACACGCCGTCGACACGTTGCGAAGTCTTCGAGCGCACGGCCTTTCGCACGGCTTGCTGCCGCTCCTCGACGTGATCCTCGAGCAGCCGCTCGGTCCCAAGTTCATCGATAGCGCGCTGGCCGGCACCGACGAGCGCGTGCGCTCCGACAAGGGCGTGTCACCGGCCTTTCTGTTCGCGGCACTCCTCTGGCACGAGGTGCTCGTCACGTGGAAAACGGCAAAGGAGCGCGGCGAACGGCCGCTGCCCGCGCTCTTCGAGGCGATGGACCGCGTGCTGAACGCCCAGGCGGAACGAATCGCGATCCCGCGGCGTTTCGAGGCGACGATCAAGGAAATCTGGTCGCTGCAGCCGCGCTTCGAGCAGCGTGCGGGGTCCCGCCCGGTGCGCCTCCTCGAGCATCCGCGCTTCCGCGCAGCCTACGATTTCCTCGCGTTGCGCGTCGAAAGCGATGAGGTGCCGCAAACCCTCGTCGACTGGTGGACGCGCTTCCAGACCGCGTCACCGGACGAGCAGCAGGCCATGCTGAAACCCGACGAGGCGCCGAAAAAGCGTAGGCGTCCGCGCAAGGCCCGCAAATCCCGACCCGAAAGTGCGGGTGTCACGCCCGCGCCGAGCGCCGAAGAATAGCGTCCAGCGAGTGGCAGAATGCCGACCCGTGCATGCGTCGGGCTGGGCAGCAATCTCGCGCACCCGCGGCGCCAGCTTGCGACGGCGCTGGTACGGCTCGACGCGATGGCGGGCGTGCGCGTGCTTTGCGTTTCGCCCAACTACGTGACCGCGCCGATCGGCGGGGCTCCGCAACCCGATTACATCAACGCAGTCGCGCTGATCAGCACCACGCTTTCGCCGCGGACGCTTCTCGCCCGGCTGCACGCAATCGAACGCCAGCAGCACCGTCGCCGCGATCCGACGACGCCGCGGAATGCGCCGCGGACGCTCGATCTCGATTTGCTACTATACGGCGCGCGCCGGATCCATTCGCCGCAGTTGACCATTCCGCATCCGCGCATGCACGAGCGCGCGTTCGTGCTGAAACCGTTGACCGATATCGCGCCCGCGGTCACGATACCGGGCCGCGGTCTTGCACGGCGCTTTTTTTTGCAGCAGCTGCGCGAGCAACGCGTCAAGCGCACCCGCACGCATCGCCCGCGCCGCTTTCCGGTTATCTGACGCCCGCAATGGATCTCGCTGCCTGTCGCTACACCGTCATCGAAGGACCGATCGGCGCCGGCAAGACGAGCCTCGCGCGCGAACTCGCTCACCGGCTGCACGCCGACGAACTGCTCGAGCAGCCGGACGACAATCCGTTCCTGGCGCGCTTTTACGACGACATGGCGCGCTTCGCGCTGCCCACACAGCTCACGTTCCTGTTCCAGCGCGTCGACCAGTTGCGCGGACTCGCGCAGCTCGACTTGTTCCGGCACCCGACCGTCGCGGATTTCCTGCTCGACAAGGATCCTCTCTTCGCGCGCATCAACCTGACCGACGAGGAGTACGCACTCTACGACAAGGTCTACGCGCATTTGAAGCCGCAGACGCCGACGCCCGACCTCGTCATCTACCTGCAGGCGCCCGTCGACACGCTCGTCGAGCGCGTGCATCGACGCGGTATCGGCTTCGAGCAATCCATTCCGGCAGAGTACCTGGCACGGCTGGCCGACGCATACACGCGGTTCTTCTATCGGTATGAAGACGCGCCGCTTCTGATCGTCAACAGCGAGCGGCTGAACTTCGTCGATGATGCCGCGCACTTCGATCTGCTGCTCGATCGGATCCGGACCATGCGCAGCCAGCGCGAATTCTTCAATCTGGGACCGGGATGACCGGGATGGTGGGGATGGCCGCCGCACGGCGCGCGCGGGAGAACGAGCGATGGAAGTGATTCAATCGGCAGAAGCGTTGCGCGAGCGTCTGGAGCGCGCCGACCGCGTGGCATTCGTTCCGACGATGGGCAATCTGCACGAGGGCCATCTTTCGCTGATGCGGATCGCGCGCCTTCACGGCGACTGCGTGGTCGCGAGCATTTTCGTCAACCGGTTGCAATTCGGCCCGAACGAGGACTTCGACCGGTATCCGCGTACGTTCGAGGCCGATTGCGCGAAGCTCGAGCGCGAAGGCGTCGACGCCGTCTTCGTGCCGCACGAGCAGGACATGTATCCGACGCCGCAGGTGTATCGGGTGCAACCGCCGCAAGTCGGCGATGAACTCGACGGCGCGTTTCGCCCGGGCTTCTTCAACGGCGTCTGCACGGTGGTGCTGAAGCTCTTCAACCTGGTCCAGCCCGATGCGGCGGTGTTCGGCAAGAAGGACCGGCAGCAGTTGAAGATCGTGCGCGGCATGGTCCAGCAATTCAATTTGCCGATCCGGATCGTTCCCGGTGAAACGATTCGCGCCGACGACGGCTTGGCGCTCGCGTCGCGCAACAACTACCTGTCGCCCGTCGAGCGCACCGAAGCGCCTCGCCTCTACCGGACGCTGCGCGACGTCGCCGACGCGATCGCCGCGGGTCGCACCGATTACGCGAACCTCGAAGCGGCCGGACGGGCCGACCTCGCCCGACATGGATGGAAAGTCGATTACATCGCCATCCGCAACGGCATCGGCTTGCGCATTCCGCATCCGGAGGGCTTCGATCATCCGAACCTGCTGATCGTGCTGGGTGCCGCTACGCTCGGCGCAACGCGGCTGATCGACAACGTGGACGTGATCCGAAAAGACGGCGAGGATTAGCGGGGTTACGGGGGTCAGAGCTGTAAGTTTCGGCGGAATCGTCGCTGAAACTTACAGCTCTGATCCCATTGACGTTCTGACCCGAACATCATAGCGGCGCGCTCACATCATGTGCCGTTGCCACTCGGCGGGATCGACGCGCCGGCTTCAACGCCAGCCAGTTCCCGGCGACGGCGAGAACGACGCCGAATGCAGCGACCGGCGTCCATCGATACCCTTCGAACAGCGTCGAGAGCGCCATCGCGACGATCGGCGTTGCAACGGCGACGTACGATGCCGGCCCTGGCCCCACTTCCTTCAGCAATGTGAGGTATGCACCGAAGGCGATGACGCTCCCGAATACGGCGAGATAGAGCAGCGAGATGACGTAAGGCGCGCGTAGGTCGACCGTCCATGGCGCTCCCAGCAAAAGCGCGACGATTGCCGCGGCGAGTGCGCCGTAACCCATTCCCCACGCCGTGCCCGGAAGCACCGGAATGCCGGCCTGCTGATTTCGCATCGCGGCGAGGTTGCCGCCGCTCGCAATCACCGTCGAGCCCAGGCCGAAGATGATCCCGAGCGCCGCGCTTCCACCGCGGCGCACCTCGGTCAACTCGGGAACGAACAGCAATGCCACGCCGACGACGCCAAGCGCCGCGGCCATGAGCGTGCGCAACGTCAACGCAGTGCCGAAGACGAGCCGTGCGCCGATCGGATTCATGAACACGATCGTCGAAAAGAGCACGGCGACCAGTCCCGACGTCGCATAGCGCTCCGCCTCGTACACGCCGACGTAATTGAGGCCGAAGAGCAGCACGCCCTGCAGCGCGAGAAATGCATGCGCGCCAGCGCCGAAGCGCAGCGAACGCCGGGTGAGCGCGCACCACCCGCTAAGCCAAGCGGCGGCGAGCGCAAAGCGAAAGGCGACCGAAACCTCCGGCGCGACGCTGCCGAGCTGGAACTTGATCGCGAGCCAGGTCGAGCCCCAGATCAGCGTCGAGATGACGAACAGTGTGGCCGGTGAGCGAAGCGTCACGATGCAGCGATTCTAGTACGCCAACCCATAAGTTGGCGTACCAGCGGGGCGCCGGTCCGCTGCTCCGGCTTTGTGCGAATCGCGTCGCGCGTGGGCACGGTTAACACGGCGGCGGCGTTTCGCCAATCATCCTGATGGCCGACCTCCGAAAACTGACAGTCCATTTCTTCGTCGCGCCTCCGTACGCTGCGACCATCGTCGTGAAGGAGGACTTCCGCGTGATCCAACGGTGCATCGCGTTAATGATGACGCTGGCGTTGTGGACCGGCGGGATCGCATTGGGGCGCACGCCGGCCGCTTCGACGCCGCTTTTGCCGAACGCGCACCGAATCATCGCGGACTACGGATCGCTCCCGCTGATCTTCGAGCGAACTGTCGACCGCGATGACGGCACGCGCCGCTTCATTGCCCGCGGCGCGAACTACGCGATCGCCATCTCGGCCGACGGCGCCCAGCTTGCGTTCGGTCCCTCATCGGCAGCCCACGCCCCGATCGGCATTCGGTTGGTCGATGGAAATGGAAACGCGGCAATCGATGGCGCCGATCCTCAGGTGACCCGCATTCACCACATTCGTCATGCGGACCGACGCGAGGTCCCGGGTGTGCCGACGTATGGACGCGTGGCGATCACGAATGCGTACCCGGGCATCGATCTGGTCTTCCACGGCAGGAGCCGCGAGCTCGAGTACGACGTGATCGTCGCGCCGGGCGCCGATGCGTCGCGATTCGCCTTCCGCATCGAAGGCGGCGATGGCGTGTCGTTGAACGACGCGGGCGATCTGGTGCTCGGAACATTCACGTTGAAGCACCCGGTCGCCTGGCAGGAGATCGACGGCGAGCGACGGCTCGTCGCGAGTGCTTTCACGCTGGACAACACGGGCGAAGTGCGCATTCGCGTGGGCCGCTACGATGGCGAAAAGCCGCTTGTCATCGATCCCGTCGTGTCGTACGCGACGTACCTCGGCGGCAATAACACCGAACAGGGAACCGCGATTGCGGTGGACGGAGCCGGCAACGCATACATCACCGGATACACGGCGTCGACCGATTTCCCGATGGTCAACGCGCTGGACCGCTCGATCGGCAAGCGCGGCGACGTCGAGGTCTTCGTGTCGAAGCTCAATCCCGCCGGTACGGCGCTCGTCTGGTCGACGTACGTCGGAGGCTCGGTGGGCGTGGATCGCGCGGTCGGAATCGCGGTCGACTCAATGGGGAGCGCGTACATCACCGGTCAGACCTCCGGAACCGACTTTCCCACCAGCGCGACCGCGTGGCAAAAGGCCATCACGGGTGGGGGTGCGTTTGTCGCCAAGCTCGTGCCTGCGGGAAACGCGCTCACCTATTCGACGTACGTCGCGGGCGCCACACCGAGCGCGATCGGCCTCGACGGCGCCGGCAACGCTTACGTGAGCGGCAACGCAAGCGCGACATTCATCACCACGGCGGGCGCGATGCGGCCGGTCACCGGCAATCCGGCAAGTACGACGGGATTCGTGCTCAAGCTCAACGCGGCCGGAAGCGCGCCGATGTTCGCGACGTTCCTCGGCGGCACGGGTGGCGACGATGCGACGTCGATCGCCGTCGACGCGCGCGGCAACGCGTACGTCGGCGGGTGGACGACATCCGTCGATTTTCCGATCCGGAACGCGCTGCAATCGACAGGAACCGGCGGCAAGGACGCGTTTGTTGCCAAACTCGACGGCAGCGGTGCGCAACTGGTCTATTCGACGCTCCTGGGCGGCTCGCTCGACGATGCCGTCAATGCCATTGCCATCGATGCCGCAGGTAACGCCTACGTCGCCGGCGAGACGTATTCGTGGGACTTTCCGGTGAAGGACGGCTTTCAGATGCAAAAGGCCGGGCGACGCCTGATCAACTCCAGCGTCGGCAACGCATTCGTCGCCAAGCTGGGACCCACCGGCAATTCGCTCGTGTACTCGTCATTCCTCGGCGGAGAAGTCTGCCTGACCCTGTGCCAGCTCGTATTCGGCCCCTTACCGCAGTTCCCGGCCGACGTGGCCCATGGCATCGCGGTGGACGCTGCGGGGCATGCGCATGTCACCGGCATCGCCCGCAGCTATACGTTTCCACTCGTCGATTCGACAGCCGCGAGAAAGCAGCAAGACAACGAAGACTCGGCGTTCGTTGCCAAGGTCAGTATTTCCGGGGGGTCTCTCCTCTGGTCGACGTTCACCCGCACCGGCTTCAACGAGTCCGACAACAAATGGACGCGCTTTTCACCCGGGGCGGCAACCGGTGTCGCCGTCGATGCGGCAGGCGCCGCTTATGTGACGGGAGACGCGGACTCGGCCAGCAACTTCCAACCTACGCCAGGCGCTTTTCAGACCACCAGCACCTATGGCCCTGCCGCGGTCGTCGTGAAATTTCCATCGGCACCGGCCATGGCATTGATTACTTCCAATCCGCTGGTCGATACCCAGACACCGATCATGTTGACGGCGACGGTATCCGGGCCCGCGCTGTCCGGCACGGTGACTTTCATGGATGGCTCGTCATGGATAGGGACGGCGAGCCTGGTCGCGAACGGCGCGGCGCTCACGCTCAAGCTACCCGCGGGAATCCATGCGTTGAGTGCCGTCCTGCGCGTGCCAGGCTCCGCCTCCGACACACCCGTTATCCAGCAGGTCGTCGATGTTCCACTCGTTTGCAACTGACCGTACGAACCGGGGGCCATCGATGCGCAATCACCTTGCGGCCCTGTTTGGCGTCTGGCTCGGCTTGGCGATGCCGCCTGCCGTCTTCGCGTCGATTTGGAGCGCGGAGCACGACGAGCTCGCGCGGGTGGAAAAGAGTGGACGCGTGCAAATTGCATTCATCGCAGACGTGCAAACGCTTTCGCCGACGAGCGACGGCGGGATATGGCTGACGGCCGCGAACGGATTGTGGTCGTTGTCGCTTGATGGCGAAGTGCGCGCGCATATCGACTTCGTTAACCGAGGATTCGGCGGCGTCCTCAGTACAACCGCTGACGCCTACGACGGTAGCGTGTGGACTGCAACGGACACCGCATTGCTGCTCCATTTTTCAATGAACGGCTCGCTCGAGCACGGAACAACGCTATCCGCGCCCGCCGCTGCACTCGCGACCGATCTCGATCAGAGCGTATGGGTCATCACCAATGGCGAGCTCGTGCATTTCTCGAGCGACGGCAAATGGCTGGAGACGCGCTCGCTGCACTTCGCTGCGGACGAGCTCGCGGTTGCGCTCGCGATCGACGCGCTTCGCGGTCGCGTGTGGATCGCAACGACGCAAGGCGTATATCAATTGGCATCGCGTGCAGAGTCGACCGCGTCGCCCGTTACGTCGCTTCGCGGTGAAACGGCAGCACTCGCAATCGATCCAATGTCAGGAATCGTTCTCGCAATCGTCGATAACGTCCTCGTCGCCTTGGACGATGCCGGTAAGCGACTGCCTGCATTCGATCTACGGGTGGAGGAAAGCGAGCAACCCCTCGCATTGCTCCGCGACGCGAGTGCGGCGGCGTTCGTCGTGAAGACGACGCGGGGCATCCTCCGTGTTGCGCACGACGGCCGTCTGCTGGAGCGCCTTCCGGCCAGCGCGAGTGCGATCGTGGGATCGACGCCGTTTCGCATCGAGCCGACAGTCACGTTGCTTCGTCCGCCGGATGGAGGCGCCATGACCGATCCCCGTGCGGAGATCGTCCTTCTTGTCGGGGCCGCTTGCAATGGCATCCCATGCGACGTGCCGCAGACATACCTGCAGAGGGCACGGGTCGATGCCTCGCTCGACGGCATTCCGTTGGGCGAGGGTCGCACGGATGCCACGACCGGACGTGCGACCTTCCCGCAACGCCCTGCGATGGCGCCGGGCGTCAACCAGCTCGACGCGCGAGTGGTGGATGCGTTCGGTCACCAGGCGACGCTCGAGCGCGCACGGTGGACACTCGTCGCTCCTGCCGCGATTTCGATTGAAATGGCGGCGACCTTGCCGCCGGGAATCGCAACCGACTCACCGATCACAAAGGCCGGCAACAAACCGCCCGCCGTTGTGCTCACTTCACCCGCAGGCGGAACCACCTTTTCAACCGGAGACAGCATCACGTTGGCGGCAACGGCAACCGATATCGACGGCTCGATCGCGAAGGTCGAGTTTTATCGAGCCGGCGCCACGCTGATCGGTACCGCGACGACGGCTCCCTATCGATACGTGTGGGCAAATGCCGCGGCCGGCAGTTATTCGCTCACGGCGAAGGCTTACGACAACAGGAATGGAATAGCGACGTCCGCGTCGGTGACCATCAGCGTCACGAACAACCAGTTGCCCGCGGTGACGCTGACATCGCCGGTCGGCGGCAGTTTCGTTCTCGCGGGATCGATGGTCACGCTCGCCGCCAGCGCGACCGACCCGGATGGGACGATCGCGAGCGTCGAGTTCTTCGATGCAGCGACCCCGATTGGTGTCGCCGCTCGCGCACCCTACCAGCTCGCCTGGAATCCATCGTTGCCGGGCAACCACCCGATCAGCGCGCGCGCAACCGACAACAAGGGTGGCACGAGCCAATCGGTCCCGGTCGATATCGTAGTTGGTCAGGCGCCCCTGGTAGTCGTCACGAGTCCCGCGGCGTGCTCGACGATGGATGGACCCCTCGATATGACACTTACCGCCGACGCCATGAGCGCGGCCGGGACGATCGTGAGCGTGGATTTCTTCGCCGACGGCTCGCTGGTCGGTACCGCGAGCGCCGCACCCTGGCGAGCGAGCGTCATCAATGCATCTGCTGGCAGCCATTCGATTACGGCGAAGGCGACCGACGATCATGGATTGACAACGACGTCGCGGCCGTCGACATTCACCGTGCGGACGTCGAACCAGCTGCCGACCGTTGCGCTCACGTCGCCCGGCGAAGGTGCCCGGTTCGCGTTCGGCTCCGGGGTGAACCTCGCGGCAACGGCGAGCGATTCCGACGGCAGCGTAGCCGCCGTTGAATTCAGGCTCGGAAGCGCCGGCGGCAGCTTGATCGGTCGCACGACGACACCACCCTACGCGGTGACATGGACGAACATGGCGGCGGGATCGTATGCCGTCGTGGCGGTCGCCTACGACGATCGCAATGCGACGACGACGTCCGCGGTCGTCCACGTCACGATCGACGCCAATATCCTTCCCACCATAGCATTGACGGCACCTGCGCCGAACGCGAGCTACGCGGCGCCGGCGAGCATCGCGATTACCGCAAGTGCGAGCGATAGCGACGGCACGATCACGAAGGTGGAGTTCTACGCAGGCGCCTCTCTCATCGGTTCGTCGAATGTCGCCCCGTACACGCTCAACTGGAGCAACGTCGGTCCGGGCAGCTATTCGATGACGGCAAAGGCCATCGATAACGCCGGGGGAGTCGCGACATCGGCCGCCGTGTCGATCACCGTCATCGTCAACGCGCTCCCGACGGTGGCGCTGACTGCCCCAGTTCCCGGTGGCCAGTACTTCGCGCCGGCGACGATTGCGTTAAGCGCCAATGCAGCGGATAGCGACGGTACGGTCGCCAGGGTCGACTTCTACGCAAACGGTTCCTTGATCGGCACGTCGACCGCAGCACCTTACGGCATGGTGTGGGACAACATCGCCGGCGGTGCGTACTCGCTGACCGCGAAAGCCACGGACAACGCTGGTGGAACGATGACATCGTCGGCCCTGGGCATCACCGTGAGCGGCGCGCCCGGCATCAACATCGACGCCGCACTCGATGGCGCGACAATCGACGACGACAACGTACTCGTGCGCGGGTTCGTGTCAGCGCCTGGCAACGCTGCCTTAACCGTTAACGGCGTCGTGACGCACATAGACGACTACGGACGCTTCCAGGCGAACGACGTCCCATTGACGCCTGGCTCGAATACCGTCACAGCGGTCGTGACGACGCAGGACGGTCAGACGACGTCCCAATCGATCGCGATCAACAGCACCGGGCCCGGCGCATTCGTGGTTCGCGCATCGCCCACCGAAGGCTTGAATTCGCTGCAGGTGACCTTTACCGTCGAGAATCCGGGGAACGTGCCATTCAAGCAGATCAACTTCGATCTCGACAACGATGGTTTTCCGAA
>JALYSS010000191.1 GCA_030854685.1 Pseudomonadota bacterium
GCAGTACCTCGGCGGTGCGCAGGCGATCGGACCGGTGCTGCAGGGATTCGCGCGGCCAATCAGCGATCTTTCGCGCGGGGCGAGCGTCGACGACATCGTCGCCACGACGGCGATCGTGCTCGCCGGGGCCAGAAATGTAGTTCCGAGCGCTGCGCCCTCGTAGCGCCTCGTCGGCTCCGGAAATGCATCTCTGATCCCAATTACAACTACTGAAATCTTCATCAGGGCTAACAAGCATCGGGATCAGAGACGCAATATTTGCGTCGGCAGACTTGCGACCTGCGAAGCGACGGCGCGCGCAACTATTGCGTCTCCGACCCCTTCGTCTGCGACCCCGAGCGCGCCTCGATCGGCACGTACGCGCGCTGCGCCGGACCGTCGTACAGCGTGAGGGGCCGGATCAGGATGTTGTTCTCGAGTTGCTCCAGCACCTGGACCGTCCAGCCCGGAACGCGGCCCGCCGCGAAGATCGGCACGAAGAGATCCGCGGCAATGCCGTTCAGGAAATACACGACGCCCGCGTAGAAATCGACGTTCACGTTCACGCCATGGCGCGCATACGGCTTCATCGCATCGACCAGCGCCGCGAGGATCCGGTACCACTTCGGCTCGCCGAGCGCCCGCGACAATTGCTCGACCCCGGCGCGCATGTGCCGCGCCCGCGGATCTTCGGCCCGGTACACGCGGTGGCCGAAACCCATCACCGCTTCCTTGTTCGCGCGCTTTCGCTTCACGTAGTCGGCGGCATTGGCGGGATCACCAATTTCCTGCGCCATCCGCATGACATTTTCGGCGGCGCCACCGTGCGCCGGACCTGAAAGCGCGGCGATTGCCGCGGTGATCGCCGCGTGGAGGTTCGCTTCGGTACCCGCGACGACGCGCGCCGTGAACGCCGATGCATTCGATCCATGCTCCGCGTGCAGGATCATATCGACGTCCATCAGCCGCGCGGCATCAGCGCCTGGCGCCGTGCCTTTCAGCATCCGCAGGAAATTCGCCGCATGACCGAGATTCGGGTCGGGCCCTACCGGGTCGCGCCCGTTGCGGATGTGCTCGTGTGCCGCGATGATCATCGGCACCTGCGACGTGAGCCGCACGCCCTTGCGCAACGTCGCCTGGCGGGAATTGTCGTCGACATCCGGGTCGAATGTGGCGACGGCGGAGGCCGCCGTGCGCAGAACATCCATCGGATGCGCGTTCCGCACGGCGCGGATGATGTCGTAAATGGCTGCGGGCAGCGTTCGTGCGGACTTGAGCGCCGCATCGAGTCGTGCGAGCTCGTCGCGCGTCGGCAGTTCGCCGTAAAGCAGCAGGTGGCACGTTTCCTCGAACGTCGAGCGCTCGGCGAGGTCGTGGATCGAATAACCGCGGTACAGAAGCTCGCCCGCGCGGCCGTCGATGAAGCACACCTTCGAGCGGTCGAAATAGACGCCTTTCAGGCCGCGGTGGATTTCCGTGCGCTCGGTTGCTTCGGTCATCGATCGTCCATTGATGGTGCCCAGGCTCGCGACAATACAAAAAAAGAGCGGCGCTTGCACGCTGCTACTGTCATCCGATCCAGTTCAGCGCGAATCCGCGCGGATCCTTGGTGATGGCCACCGACACGATGTAGCCGAACGTCAGCATCGCGGCGATCCACGCGCTCGCGCGCAACGTTCTCGTACGCCCGAGGCGCAGTGCCACCATCCCAAGCGCGATATAGACGACGAGGCCGACAATTTTTGCCGCGATCCACGGCGTGTTGGTCGGCATGAGCCGCAGGATCCCGGCGAGCCAGATGGCCGAAACGATCAGGACGGTGTCGACGAGATGCGGCAACGTCTTGGTCACGCGGTGCCGGATCCATCCGGCGTTGCCCAGCATCCCGACGCCGCGCGCGAAAAAGCCGACGAAGGAAATCGCCGCCGCCGACTCGTGAATCATTTTCAGTGCGCCGTAGTTCATCGCTTCGATTCGCCAACGGGCAGCGTTGCAGAATCCGGGGCTCGTTTTCGCGCTTCGTCGATCGCGCTCGAACTACGTCAGCGCCGGATAGGTGATTGTCATACCCTCCACGCGCGCGAACGGCGTCAGCTGGTGGGCGGCTGTCTTCTTTTCGCTCGCGATCTCCTCGGCGCGAATGCCACGCACGACGAGCGCGTCGGCGATCAGCGAGCGATGGCAGCGCCAGGGAACCGCTTCCGCGCACATTACGGCGACCGTCTCCTCGTTCGCAAGCGTCAACAGCATATCGAGGTTCTCGGCGAAGGCGGGCGTCTGCATGTAGTCGGCATAACCGCGGAACGACAGGTTGCGCCAGCCGGCATTCGGGGATGCCGGGCTCGTCCGCCGAAAGCCGCCGAGTCCCGGGAAACGCACGTATCCCATGCCATTCGCCGCGAGCGAGGCGGCGAGTGTGTCGCCGTTGAACTGCGGATTGTGTCGCGAGCGCGGCACGGTGCGCACATCGGCAAGGCTTGTGACCGCATGCGCCTGGAGCAGCGCGATGAAGGCGTCGCTGGTGCGCGTCGAATGACCTACGGTGTAAACGACGGTTGGCTGCATGGGCGGGCCGAAGACGCGGAAGGATAACGAACGATGACCCTACGACGATTGTTCGGCATCGGGGCGATCATGCCTACGCCCGGGCGTTCCCGTTCGCGTCAACTACGCTCGCGGTTACTGGCCGCGATCCCAATCCCGATCATAGACGCCGCCCGGGCGACGGTTGTCGTCGCGCCACGACCGGCCTTGCCAGCGGTCCGGGCGATAATAGCCATCCCGGTCATAGCGATCGCCCCGGTACGGCCGGTCGCGATGATAACCCCGGTCATAGCCATTGTCGTACCAGGCCGGCACGATCGCGCAGCCGCCCATCAATGCGGCCACGAGTGCCAGTACGAGTTTCCTTTTCATGTCCAAACCCTCGCCAATCGGCTGATTCGCCGTACAGTGCGACTTTAGGCGCCGGTGCCCAGGATCGCCAGCGGCGGGAGGCGCATCGCCGTGTCGGACGGGCGCCGACCCGATGTCGGCGATCGGCCTCCCGATTTCAGATTCGCGCTGACTTGAAGCATCGCGCCGGCAAGACACCTGTCTCACCCTCGAGTGAAAGGAGAACACGATGGCAAATCCGTTCGTACATGTCGAGTTGCACACCAGGGATCTACCCGGGGCGCGTCAGTTCTACCAGAGCCTGTTCGGTTGGGAACTGCACGACGTTCCGATGCCGGGCGGCAGCGGCGCGTACACGATGATCAAGGTCGGCGAAGGCGTTGGCGGCGGCATGATGGCGGACGCTGACGCTCCGCCACACTGGCTCGCGTATGTCGGTGTCGACGATGTCCGCGCGAAGACCGCGCAGGCGAAAACGCTCGGCGCCGTCGTGCTGCAGGACGTCATGGAGGTCGGGGAATTCGGCACGATGAGCGTCATCCGCGATCCGTCGGGTTCGGTAATCGCCCTCTGGCAGAGCAAGGGCAACGGCTAGAGTCCTGGAAATGGGGTCAGAGTCGTAAGGTTCGGCGAACGGATTGCGCCGAACCCTGGGGCTCTGACCCCATTGCGAAGACGCGCGATACTGCTTACCGTTTCGCGCGCCCGTATATCCCGATCAACGTCGTCTGCGCGATCGCAGTGGCGTTGATCATGAAACCCGCGACCGAGGCGGTGGCGCCCTTCGGCACGTCGAGCTTGGCCACCGAAAGCGCATAGAGCGCGAAGACGTACCGATGCGCCTTGTCGCCTTCGGGCGGACACGGGCCGCCGTAACCCGTCGTTCCGTAGTCCGTGACGGCGCTGGCGGCACCCGGCGGCAATGCCGAGCCGTCCGCGTTGCCGGCGCCCTTGCGCAATTCGGCAGTGCCCACAGGAATGTTATAGACGATCCAGTGCCACCAGCCGGCGCCTCCCGTGGGCGCATCGGGATCGTGCAGCATCAATGCGAAGCTTTTCGTGTCGGCGGGCGCGCCGGACCAGCTGAGTTCCGGCGACACGTTCTGTCCGGTGCACCCGAATGCGTTGAAGGCCTGCTCGTCGTGGAGCGTCCCGCCCGGCTGGAAGTCGCGGCTGGCGAGCTTGAACGGCGCCTGCGCAGTGCCGGCCGCGAGACTGAACGTCGTCAGAAGGGTGGCCGCGCGAATGAGCGTATCAGCGATCATCGAAGACTCCGGTCGATAAAATGAAGACGGAATATTGTGCGCGCATCGCGCACGGCTATGATGGGTTGTAAAAATTGCAACGCCGCAGGAGCATTCACTTCGCCGCCGAATCGCGTACATTGCCATTTCCGGCGGTGCCCCGCCCTGATGCCCGGCGACAGTGCCGGCCCATCCCCATGACTGCAGCTGCGACCCGCATCGAACACGATCTTCTCGGTGATCGCGCCGTTCCCGCCGAGGCCTATTACGGCATCCATACGCTGCGGGCGGTCGAGAATTTTCCGATCACCGGCAATCCGATCTCGATCTATCCCGACCTTATCAGCGCGCTCGCGTGCATAAAGGAGGCCGCGGCGAAGGCGAACCACGAGCTCGGACTGCTTGACGCCGAGCGGACCGACGCGATCGTCAAGGCGTGCGAGGCGATCCGTGCGGGCCAGCTGCACGACCAATTTGTCGTCGATGTCATCCAGGGTGGAGCAGGCACGTCGACGAACATGAATGCGAACGAGGTGATCGCCAACCTCGCGCTCGAGCTCATGGATCATCGGCGCGGCGAGTACCGGTACCTGCATCCGAACGAGCATGTCAACATGAGCCAGAGCACAAACGACGTCTATCCGACATCGCTCAAGGTCGCGGCGTATTTCGGCATCTACCGGCTCGTCGACGCGATGGCATCGCTGCGCCGTGCGTTCGAAATCAAGGCCGAGGAATTCCGCGACGTGCTGAAGATGGGTCGCACGCAGTTGCAGGATGCGGTGCCGATGACGCTCGGCCAGGAATTCTCGACGTACGCGGTGATGCTCGGCGAGGACGAGGAACGGTTGAAGGAGGCGGCGACGCTGATCCGTGAAATCAACCTGGGTGCAACGGCGATCGGGACCGGGATCAATGCGCATCCCGACTATGCGGAACTCGTCTGCCGCCGCCTCTCGGCGATCACCGGCATCCCGCTCATCACGTCGCCGAACCTGATCGAGGCCACGCAGGATTGCGGCGCATTCGCGCAGCTTTCCGGCGTGCTGAAGCGCGTCGCGATCAAGCTCTCGAAGACGTGCAACGATCTGCGCCTGCTGTCGAGCGGGCCGCGCGCGGGCTTCGGCGAGATCAACCTGCCGCCGGTGCAGGCGGGCTCGAGCATCATGCCGGGCAAGGTGAACCCGGTGATTCCGGAAGTAGTCAACCAGATCGCGTTCGAGGTGATCGGCAATGACGTCACCGTGAGCTTCGCCGCGGAAGCCGGTCAGCTGCAGCTCAACGCATTCGAGCCAATCATCGCACACAGCCTCTTCAAGAGCATCACGCACCTGCGCAACGGCTGCGCAATACTCGCCGAGCGCTGCGTCAAGGGGATCACGGCCAACCGCGAGCGCTTGCGCAGCATCGTCGAGAATTCGATCGGCGTCGTGACCGCGCTCAATCCGTACATCGGTTACGCCAATGCGACGCAGATTGCCCAGGAAGCGCTGGCGAGTGGACGCAGCGTCTACGATCTCGTGCTCGAGCGAAAGCTGCTGTCCAAGGAGCGGCTCGACGAAATCCTGCAGCCGGAAGTGCTGACGCGCCCGCGGCCGATGCTCGAGGCGGGACGCGATTAAGCTCGAATAGCCGCTGATCCAACGGGGTCAGAGATGAAATACTGCCGACGCGCGTCGCCGACTCAGTCGGTCAATGGTTTGCATCCTGGATCCCAATTGGATCGGGCTTCGATCAAGGTATTGAATCGCTGACCCGGATTGAACAACTGGAAGGAATTGCGGATGTCCATCGTCGAAGTGAAAGTGCCGGACATCGGTGACTTCAAGGACGTTCCGGTGATCGACGTGCTCGTGAAGCCGGGGGACGCCGTCAAGCCCGAAGATCCGCTCGTCACGGTCGAGTCGGACAAGGCGACGATGGATGTTCCATCGCCTGCGGAAGGCACCGTCAAGACGATTTCGGTGAAAATCGGTGACAAGGTTTCGGAAGGCAGCGCGTTGCTGACGCTGGAAAGTGCAGCCCCCGTTTCAGTGCAAGTCGCCGCGCCGGGTATGAAACCAGCCTCGTCCCCGCCCTCACCGGCGTCCGCCCGGCAGCCACCGTCGGAACCGGCCGCCGCGGAGCGCCACACTCCCGCTCCGGAACCGTCAACGGCCGCAAGCAATACAGGCTCCCCCGATATCGACTGCGAAATGCTCGTGCTCGGCTCCGGCCCTGGCGGATATTCCGCCGCTTTTCGCGCGGCGGACCTCGGCATGAAAACGGTCCTCGTCGAACGCTACGCGACGCTCGGCGGCGTGTGTCTGAACGTCGGTTGCATTCCGTCGAAGGCGCTGCTGCATATCGCGGCGGTCATGGATGAAGTGAAAACCATGAGCGGGCATGGCATCAGCTATGGCGCGCCGACGATCGACCTCGACAAGCTGCGAAGCTTCAAGGACGGCGTCGTGAAGAAGCTGACCGGCGGCGTCGCCGGCATGGCGAAGGCGCGCAGCGTCGACGTCGTGCGGGGGCTCGGCCGCTTCGTCGACCCGCATCATCTCGAAGTGCAACTGACGACCGGTAGCGGCCGCGAAGCGACGACAGGGAAGAAGACGATCCGCTTCGACAAGGCGATCATCGCGGCAGGCAGTGAAGCTGCGAAGCTGCCGTTCATGCCGAACGATCCGCGCGTCGTCGATTCCACCGGCGCACTCGAGCTGGCGTCGGTCCCGAAGCGCTTGCTGGTCATCGGCGGCGGCATTATCGGGCTCGAGATGGCGAACGTCTATTCGTCGCTCGGCAGCCGCATCGACGTCGTCGAGATGCTGGATGGCGTCATGATGGGCGCCGATCGCGATCTCGTGAAAGTGTGGGAGAAAAAGAACGCGCCGCGCTTCGACAAGCTGATGCTGAAGACGAAAACGGTTGCGGTGGAGGCGACGAAGGCCGGCATCAAGGTCACGTTTGAAGGTACGAACGCGCCCGCTGAACCGCAGGTGTACGACCTCGTGCTGGTTGCCGTGGGACGAAAGCCCAACGGCAACGTGATCGACGCGGCGAAGGCGGGCGTCGCCGTAACCGAACGCGGCTACATCGATGTCGACAAGCAGATGCGCACGAACGTCGCGCATATTTTCGCGATCGGCGACATCGCGGGACCGCCGATGCTCGCGCACAAGGCCGTCCACGAAGGCCACGTCGCGGCCGAGGCCGCGTCGGGCATGAAATCGTATTTCGATGCGCGGCAGATCCCGTCGGTCGCCTATACCGATCCCGAAGTGGCGTGGGCGGGCGTGACCGAAGACGAGTGCAGGACGCAGGGCATCCGGTACGGCAAGGCGGTGTTTCCGTGGGCCGCGTCGGGCCGCGCGATCGCGAACGGCCGCGACGAAGGGTTCACGAAGCTGCTGTTCGACGACGCGACGTACCGGATCATCGGGGGCGGCATCGTCGGCACGCGCGCGGGCGACCTGATCAGCGAAATCTCGCTCGCGATCGAAATGGGCTGCGATCCGGTCGACATCGGCAAGACGATCCATCCGCATCCGACGCTTTCCGAATCGATCGGCATGGCCGCCGAGGTCTTCGAGGGCGTCTGCACGGACCTGCCGCGGGCGAAAAAGCAGGACAAACCGTCCGCTTGACGCATCGCATCGTCGTCGTCGGAGGTGGTGCCGGCGCGACCGGCGTCGAGCTCGCGGCCGAGCTTCACAACACGACGCGCACGCTGGTGTCGTACGGCCTCGACCGCATCGATCCCGACAAGGACATGCGACTCATCCTTATCGAGGCGGCCGGCCGGATGCTGCCGGCGTTGCCGAACCGGATCGCGGATGCCGCCGAACGCTTGCTCGTGAATATGCGCATTGCGGTGCGCACATCGGCGCGCGTCGCCGATGTGCTGCCGAACGGCGTGAGGCTCGCGAGCGGCGAGGTGATTCCTGCGGAGCTGATCGTCTGGGCCGCCGGGGTCAAGGCGCCCGACTTCCTGCGTGAGCTCGACGGACTCGAGACCAACCGGATCAACCAGCTCGTCGTGCGGCCGACGCTGCAGACGAC
>JALYSS010000227.1 GCA_030854685.1 Pseudomonadota bacterium
GAGCTGTAATAATTGCGCGCCAAACGCGTAACCGGGTTCGCGATGTGCAACGCGCAATTATTACAGCTCTGACCCCAATTACTGATTATGTGCGGGCGCGCTGCACGCGCCGCACGTCCGGAATGCGCCGCAGCGCGCGCATCGCATTCGCGAGATGACGCCGATCGCGGACCTGCACGCCGAAGAACATCGCGACGTCGCCGCCGTCCGGACGCTCCATCGAAACGGTGTCGATGTTCGCGTCGGCATCGCCGATCGCCGTCGCAAGCTCGGCCAGGAGCCCGCGCCGGTCCGCCACCAGCACCCGCACGCCGCAATCGAATACACCCTGCACGTCCTGCGCCCATTCGACGTCGACCAGCTCGACCGAATCCACGCGTTGTTTGCGCAGCGTCATGCAATCGCGCAAGTGCACGATCAGTCCCTGGCCCTTGCGAAACTGGCCGACGAGCGCATCGCCGGGCAATGGTCGGCAGCAGCGCGCATATTGAATCGCGACGCCTTCGACGCCGCGCAGCGTCAAGGCGGCCGGCTTCGCCATGCTCGCGGGCGTCGCGCTCGCCGAAGCTTCGTCGGCCTTCCCAGCGGGACGCGTCAGCGCCTGCGCGACGACGAACGACAGTCGCTTGCCAAGCCCGATGTCGGCGAGGATTTCGAGTTGCGTCTTGGTGCCGTATTCCTTCGCGAGCGCTTCCCATCGATCCCAGCTGATCGTCTCCGGTTCGACCTTGAGCGTCGCCAGCGCCTGGTTCAGGAGCCGCTCGCCGAGCGCCGCCGATTCCTTCTGCTGCAGTCCCTTCAGGTAATGGCGAATCCGCGAACGCGCCTTGCCGGTCCCGACGAACGACAGCCATGATGGATTGGGTCGTGCCGTCGGCGACGTCAGGATTTCGACGTGGTCGCCGTTCTTCAGCTCGGTACGCAGCGGCAGCAATTCGTAATTGATCCGCGCCGCGACGCAATGGTGCCCGATGTCGGTGTGCACGCCGTACGCGAAGTCGACCGCAGTCGCGCCGCGCGGCAACGCCATGATCTTGCCCTTCGGCGTGAAGAGATAGATCTCGTCCGGAAAGAGATCGCCCTTCACGTGCTCGAGGAATTCCTTCGAGTCGCGTGACTCCGACTGGATCTCGAGCAGCGACTGCAGCCAGCGGTGCGTCTCGCGCTGCGCTTCAGCAAGGTCGAGCTGCCCGCCCGCCTTGTAGAGCCAGTGCGCGGCTACGCCGGCTTCGGCCACGCGATGCATGTCGTTGGTGCGCAACTGCGCCTCGAGCGGCGTGCCGAAGGGACCGAAAAGCGTCGTGTGCAGTGACTGGTATCCGTTCGCCTTCGGGATTGCGATGTAATCCTTGAACTTGCCCGGGATCGGCTTGTAGAGCTCGTGCAGCACGCCGAGCGCCGCATAGCACGTGGATTTGTCGGCGACGAGCACGCGCACGCCGTAGATGTCGAACACCTGCGAGAACGTGTAGTGCTTCTCGCGCATCTTCTTGTACACGGAGGAGATGGTCTTCTCGCGTCCGGTCACCACCGCGGTGATGTTGGCGCGCGCGAAGCCGTCGCGGATCACGTCCAGCAGCCGGTTCATCACTTCGCGCCGGTTGCCGCGCGCCGTCTTGATCGCGTGCGCGAGGATGCGGTATCGCAGTGGATGGAGATGCTTGAACGACAGGTCCTGCAGCTCGAGGAACAGCGCGTTCAACCCGAGCCGGTTCGCAATCGGGGCATAGATGTCGGTCGTCTCGCGCGCGACGCGATGGCGGTGCGCCGGCGCCATCGCGTCGAGCGTGCGCATGTTGTGCAGCCGGTCGGCGAGCTTGATCAGGATGACGCGGACATCGCTCGCCATCGCGAGCAGCATCTTGCGAAAGCTTTCCGCCTGCGCGTCCTCGCGCGTCGCAAACTCGATCTGGTCGAGCTTCGACAAGCCGTCGACTATCGCGGCCACCGGCTTGCCGAACGTCGATTCGATTTCGCTCCGCGTGACGGAAGTGTCTTCCATCACGTCGTGCAGCAGCGCGGCCGCGAGCCCTTCGGCGTCGAGCCGCCATTCGGACAGGATGCTCGCGACGGCGAGCGGGTGGGTGATGTACGGGTCGCCCGACTTGCGGAACTGGCCGTGGTGGGCGGAAGCAGAAAACTCGAACGCGCGCTCGACGAGCGCGATATCGGGCGAGGTCAGGTAATGGCCGAGGTGCCGTGTGAATTCGGCGATCTCGGACATGGCTGCCCCGCCGCGGCGCCGTTACAGCGTGACGGTTGGCGCGATTTTAGTCAGCATTTCGATGCCTACCTTGCCGGCGGCGAGTTCGCGGAGCGCGATGACGGTCGGCTTGTCCCGGTCCGGATCGACCAGCGGTGCGGCGCCGGAGGTGATCTGGCGCGCGCGATTGGTGGCGGCGAGCGTCAACTCGAAGCGGTTGGGGATGCGGGCGAGACAGTCGTCGATCGTGATGCGTGCCATGGTGACCTTATGCGTTGGGAGAAATTAGTTGGGCGAGCGCCTTCGCGTGGCGCGCCTGCTGCCTCGCCGCGGTAAGACGAGCGGCGCGCACGATGACGGAAAGATCGTCGACTGCCCTCGCAAAGTCCTGATTCATAATAACATAATCGAATTCCCCGCAGCGACGCATTTCCTCGCGCGCCGCTTCCAGCCGCTGCTCGATTACGTCCGGCGGATCCTGGGCGCGCCTCGTAAGCCGCTCCCGCAGCGCTTCGATCGACGGCGGCAGAATAAAGATATGCACCGAATCCGGAATGAGGCGCCGCACCTGTGAAGCACCCTGCCAGTCGATTTCGAGCAGCACGTCCTGCCCCGCGGCGACCTGCGCCTTCAGCCACGTCGCAGATGTAGCGTACCAATTGCCATGGACAAACGCGTGCTCCAGGAATTCATCGCGCTCCTTGAGCGCCAGGAACTGCGGGACATCGACGAATTGGTAATGATGGCCTTCCGACTCGCCGGGCCGCGGCGGACGCGTCGTGTACGACACCGACAGCCGGATGCCAGGCTCGCGCTCGAGCAGCGCGTTCACCATGCTGCTCTTGCCGCCGCCCGACGGCGCCGCGACGACGAACAGGCAGCCGGATGCGCCCGGACTTCGGGTGGTGATCGTCATTCGGCCTCTTTGCGCCGTTGCGCCATGGAAGCGCCACCGCGTCGGCTCATTCTCGGCCTCGTTGTATGTGCGGCATCAAACGTTTCGGCGGCGCGTCGGCCTCCCTCGTTGCGCGCGGCGCCGCGCCCTCCGGGGCGGATCCGACCGATGGGAGGATGCGCGCTCGGCTGCGCCTCGCCCACCGTGCTCATTCGAGGTTCTGCACCTGCTCGCGCATCTGTTCGATCAGCACCTTGAGTTCGAGCGAAACCTGCGACAGCTCGGCATCGACCGATTTCGAGCCCAGCGTGTTCGCTTCGCGATGCAGCTCCTGCGCGAGGAAATCGAGGCGCTTTCCGACGGTGCCGCCCACTGCCTGCACCCGTCGCACTTCGGCGACGTGCGTGGTGAGGCGCGCGACTTCTTCAGCCACGTCGATCTTGGTCGCGAAAAGCGCGAGCTCCTGCTTGAGCCGCTCGTCGTTGAGGTCGAGGCCGGCTTCCTTGAGCCGCGCGCCGAGCTTTTCGAGATAGGCGGCGTGCAAGGCGGGAATCCTGGGCGCGATACGTGCAACCTGCGTTTCGATGTCCGTGCAGCGCGCGTCCAGCACCGCGCGGAGCTTGGCCCCCTCGCGTGCGCGCGCCGACGTGAGTTCCTGCAACGCCTGCTGAACGAGCGCGTCGATCTGCTGCGCGAGCGCATCCGGCGAAATCGTCGCGTCGACCATCACGCCGGGCCAGCGCAGGACATCGGCGGTGGTCAGCGGCGGCGTGCCGGGAATCGCTCGCGCAACCCCTGCTGCGGCGCTCGCGAGCTGCCGCACACGCTCGGTGTTGATCGTCAGGGTATCGGCGGCGCCGACCGTGCGCGCGAGCGCCACGCGGCATTCGACCTTGCCGCGTTTCTGCGCCGCGGCGAGCCGCTCGCGCAACGCCGGCTCGAGCATCCGCAATTCCTCCGGCAGCTTGATGGTGACGTCGAGGTAGCGGTGATTGACGGAGCGCAGCTCGACAGCAAGCGAAATGCCCGGCAGTGCAGCACTGGCTGACGCGAAGCCGGTCATGCTGAGGATCATGTTGAGCGGGATGATGCAGGAGCCGGTATTGAAAACCATTCCGGCTTTACTTTCGGCGCTGGCATCGGGACAATGTATGCGTTCTGCGCCTCCTGCGCAAGGCGGGCCGGGGGCTTTGGCACGCGACTTGCGGGCGGTTTGATTGATCCGCGCGCGCCCGCCGCGTTCCCCATCCCGATGCCTGTCAACAATCAAGCGCTTCCCGGCGGCTATGCGCTACTGAACTACCGGATCGATCGCCAGATCAGTCGCGGTGGCTTTTCGATCGTCTACCGCGCGTTCGACGAGACCGGCCAGCCGGTCGCCATCAAGGAATACCTGCCGTCGTCTCTCGTGCTGCGCACCGAGGGCGACATCGTGCGCGCGAGCTCGGCGGAGAATCTGACTTCGTTCCGTTACGGAATGAAGTGCTTCTTCGAGGAAGGGCGCGCGCTCGCGACGATCAACCACCCGAACGTCGTTCGCGTGCTGAATTTCTTCCGCGCCAACGAAACGGTGTATATGGTGATGCGCTACGAGCGCGGCCGAACGCTGCAGCAGCAGATCCAGATGCGCCAGGACCAGATGTCCGAGCGCTTCGTGCGGCAGGTGTTCATGCAGCTGCTGACCGGGTTGCGCGAAGTGCACACGCACAAGATACTGCACCTCGACATCAAACCGGCGAACATCTACCTCCACACCGACGGCAGCCCGGTGCTGCTGGATTTCGGCGCAGCGCGGCAGACGCTGACGACGAATCGCCCGAAGCTTGCGCCGATGTACACGCCGGGGTTCGCTGCACCCGAGCAGTACCGCGATCATGATCGACTGGGCCCGTGGACCGACGTCTATGGCACCGGGGCGTCGATGTTCGCGTGCCTCGCCGCCTTTGCGCCGCAGGCGGCCGATGCGCGCGTTACGGAGGACCACCTCGTCTCGGCGAAGAAGATCTGGTCCGGGCAGTATTCGGACAACCTGCTCGAAGTGATCGACTGGTGCCTGCGCCTCGATCCGCTCGAACGCCCGCAAAGCGTGTTCGCGCTGCAGCGCTCGATTCGCGATATCGCGCCGATCAAGCGCAAGCTCACCTTCCTCGCGAACCTCAAGCGCCTGCTATTTTCCGAAATCGGCACCTAGCGTTTTCGCACCATGCGTTTCACGATCTTCCAGGAGTCGCGCAAGGGCGCGCGCGAGAATAACCAGGATCGCATCGCCTATACCTACAGCCGCGAAACGCTGCTGCTGGTGATAGCCGACGGGATGGGTGGGCACGTCGGCGGCGAAATCGCGGCGCAGATCGCCGTGCGCCTGTTCATCGAGCGCTTCCAGCAGGAGGCGAAGCCAATCCTGCGCAACCCGCTCAAGTTCATGCAGGAGACGATGTTGCGCGCCCATGCGGCGCTCGGCACCTATGCGAACCAGTTCTCGATGCTGGAAACGCCGCGGACGACGTGCGTCGCGCTCGTCGTGCAGGGCGCTCACGCGTACTGGGCGCACGTTGGCGACTCGCGGTTCTACCTGTTACGGCAGGGCAAGCTCATTGCCGCCACGAAGGATCACTCGAAGGTGCAGTATCTCGTCGACCAGGGCATCATCGGACCGCAGGATGTCCCGCTGCATCCCGACCGCAACAAGATATTCAGCTGCCTGGGCGGCGTGGTCGACCCGGTGATCGACCTCTCGAAGCGCACGCCGCTCATCGACGGCGACATCCTGATCCTCTGCACGGACGGGCTGTGGAGCGTCTACCCGCATGGAGAAATGGCGACGATGCTGACCTCCACGCCGATCCTCACGACAGCACCGCAGATCATGAGCGAGGCGGAAGCTCGCGGGGGTGCGGAAGGCGACAACCTGTCCGCTATCATCGTGCGCTGGGGACCGGAAACGCTCGCCGACGAGCCGACGACGACCGACAGTCTCGAACTCGGCCAGTTCGAGACGCAGGTGGACAATACGGTCACGCTGGCCGATCGCGGGGGCAGCCAGCGCGATCTGTCCGACGACGAAATCGAGCACGCGATCGCGGAAATACAATCGACGATTCAGAAGTATCGGAAATAGGGGCATGCGCCAACTTTTGCTCGATACCGAAACGACGGGCCTCGACCCGAAGCAGGGCCATCGGATCATCGAGATCGCCGCGGTCGAGGTCGTCGACCGGCGGCTCACCGGGCGGCATCGCCATTACCGTCTCGATCCGGAGCGCGACATCGACGTCGCGGCGACCGAAGTGCACGGCATGACGCGCGACGACCTGCGCGGCAAGCCGCGCTTTGTCGACATCGCCGGCGAGTTCGTGGAGTTCGCGCGCGGGGCCGAGTGGATCATTCACAACGCACCGTTCGACGTGGCGTTCTTCGATTACGAGTTCGTCCTCGCGGGCTTGCCCGGCGTGACGTCGATCTACGGCCGACTGCTCGACACGCTGGCGCTCGCGCGCGAAAGCTTTCCCGGCAAGCGCAACAACCTGAATGCGCTTTGCGAGCGTTTCGGTGTGTCCTATGCCCATCGGACGCTGCACGGGGCGCTGCTCGACGCGCAATTGCTCGCCGAAGTCTATCTGGCGATGACCCGCGGGCAGGAAACCCTCGTCATCGACATGTATGTGCCGTCGATGCCCGCCGGCGGCGGCCTTTCGATCGATGGCGCGGCGATGGGTGCTGCGCGCCATGTCGTCCACCGCGTCGTTCCCGACGCCGCCGAGCTTGCCGCGCATCGCGCGTATCTCGAAGCGCTTGCGCGCGAGTCGAAGGCCGGATGCCTGTGGCTATCGCTGGAGACCGCGGTCGTCTGACGATGGACCTCATCCTGTGGCGCCATTGCGATGCCGGTCCCGGAGTTCCGGACGAAGCGCGGCACCTCACCCCGCGAGGCCTGAAACAGGCCGCGCGCGTGGCCGAATGGCTGCAGCGGCATTTGCCGGACACGTGCCGGATTCTGGTGTCACCGGCCGCGCGTGCGCAGGAGACCGCGCAAGCGCTGCACCGTCCATTCCGAACGGTGCAGGCAATCGGCGCCGGTGCGTCGGTCGCGGCGGTGCTGGCGGCAGCGAATTGGCCGGATGCGCGCGAGCCGGTGCTCGTCGTCGCGCATCAGCCCACGCTCGGGCGTGTTGCATCGATGCTTCTGGCCGACGAGGAAACCGACCGCGCAATGCGCAAGGGCGCCGTCTGGTGGCTGTCGAATCGACCGCGCGAAGAAGGTGCTGCCGTCGTGCTGAAGGTCGCGATCGGACCGGATTTCATCTAGTACCACAACCCATGAGTTTCGCCATGTTCGACGCGCCCCGCATCGCGATTGCCTCGTCGCTCATCCTCGCCATGGCGATGGCCATGTCTGCGCTTCCCTACGCGCACGCAGCGCGCGGGGGCGCGTCTTAGCATGTTCGCAAACTCATGGGTTGGCGTACCAGCCGTCGCGCGTGGCAGCGGTCGCGAACGTTCCGTCGTCCCGCCAGTGTAAAAAACCGTGACCAAAGGACTCTCATGAAATCGTTCGAGCTTTCGCTTCCGCTGCTGGGCTCCGTGGTGGCCACGCGGGCAATGTTGGGTGTGGGCGTTGGACTGCTGGCGGCGGAAGCGCTGCCGGAAACCCAGCGCAAGGCGATCGGGTGGGCGCTGGTCGCGATCGGCGCGCTGAGCACGATTCCGCTCGCCGCCAACGTTCTGTCGCACCGTCACGACGACGCCTGATTCACCGCGCCGGCGGGGCTGCGGCAAATCCTGATAACCTCGACGGCTTTCCTCGAGCGGCCGTGATGCGCCGCCTGGTGCATGCCGGTCGATTACCTGCAGAAGATCCTGACGGCGAAGGTCTACGACGTCGCCATCGAGACCCCGCTCGAGTTGGCACCCGCGCTTTCGGTGCGCCTTGGCAACCGGGTGTTGCTGAAGCGCGAAGACGAGCAATCGGTCTTTTCGTTCAAGCTTCGCGGTGCGTACAACAAGATGGCGCACATGAGCGCGGCGGATCGCGCGCGCGGAGTCATCACGGCGTCGGCGGGCAACCACGCGCAGGGCGTGGCGCTGGCCGCGCAGCGGCTCGGCTGCACGGCGACGATCGTGATGCCGGTCACGACGCCGCAGATCAAGATTGCGGCCGTCGAAGCGCGCGGCGCGCGCGTCGTGCTCCATGGCGATTCGTATTCGGATGCCTACGAGAAGTCGCGGCAACTCCAGAAGGAACTCGGCGCGACCTTCGTTCACCCGTACGACGATCCCGACGTGATTGCCGGGCAGGGCACGATCGGCATGGAGATCCTGCGTCAATGGCAGATGCCCCTCGACGCGATATTCGTCGCGATCGGCGGCGGCGGATTGATCAGCGGCATTGCCGCCTACGTGAAGCGCGTGCGTCCCGAAGTGAAGATCATCGGCGTGCAGCCCGAGGATGCGGATGCAATGGCGCGGTCGATCGCGGCCGGGCGGCGGGTCACGCTGCCGCACGTCGGGCTCTTCGCCGATGGCGTCGCGGTGAAGCAGGTCGGCCGCGAAACGTTCCGGCTCGCGCGGAAATACGTCGATGACATCGTCGTCGTCGACACCGATGCGATCTGTGCCGCGCTGAAGGACGTGTTCGAAGATACGCGCGCGATCCTCGAGCCGGCGGGCGCGCTGGCGGTCGCGGGCGTGAAGGCGTGGGTTCAGCGCACGCACGTCAAAGGGCAGACGTTCGCGGCGATCGCGTGCGGTGCGAACATGAATTTCGACCGGCTGCGCTTTGTCGCCGAGCGCGCCGAACTCGGTGAGCAGCGCGAGGCGATCCTCGCGGTGACGATCCCCGAGCGGCCGGGGAGCTTCCGCGAATTCTGCGCGCTGCTCGGCAAGCGCTCGGTCACCGAGTTCAATTACCGTTACGCCGATCCGAAGGTCGCGCACCTTTTCGTCGGCATCGAAGTCGCCGATCGCCGCGAAACCGGGCAGTTGCTGGCGGCGCTTTCCCGCGCCCGCATCGAAGCTTACGACCTGTCCGACAACGAGATGGCGAAGCTCCATGTCCGCCATCTCGTCGGCGGTCACGCGCCGATGGCCGAGCACGAAATCCTCTATCGCTTCGAATTTCCGGAGCGCCCCGGTGCGCTGATGCGCTTTCTCGAGAGCATGAGCGCGCGATGGAATATCAGCCTGTTCCATTACCGCAACCACGGTGCCGACTATGGGCGCGTTCTGGTCGGCATGCAGGTCCCGCCGCGCGACAACGCGCAGTTCCGGCACTTTCTCGAGCGCGTGGGTTACGACTACGTCGACGAGTCGGCGAATCCCGCGTACCGAATGTTTCTCGGCCGCTGACGGCGCTCCACATTGCGTGGCGCGGCGTTCGCGCGCGGCCAGCGAACGCGGCAACGTCGACCTGGACGCGGTCGTGGCGCGGCACGTCATGCCGCGAAACGGCACGCCGTCCCGGGAAAATATGTTCAGTTGTTGTGTTTTCGTCAGAATTTGACGGCAGCGCCGATTCCGGCAAGCTTTATGCTCTAGGCAAGGCGCCTGAGCCATGTCAGACTGGCTCAGGTTCGGTGCGGCGCCGCATGCCGCGTGGGAAACAACAAGGCGCCGCAGGGCCGTCCCAAGGCGCGAATCGACCCCCCGGGGGCAGCGCAGCGGCTGTGTTGGCAAATGCGGCCGCAAGCGTGGGGGAAACAACAAGGCGCCAATGGGCAACGACGTTGCTGGCCGCAGTTCGCTGCAGGGCATCAAGGTGATGGTGATCGACGACTCGAACACCATTCGCCGCAGCGCGGAAATCTTTCTGTTGCAGGCCGGATGCACGGTGATCCTGGCCGAGGATGGCTTTGACGCGCTCGCGAAAATCACCGATCACCAGCCGGACCTCGTTTTCGTCGACATCATGATGCCGCGTCTCGACGGATACCAGACCTGCGCGCTGATCAAGAAAAACAGCCGCTTCCACGCGATGCCCGTGATCATGCTCTCGTCGAAGGACGGTCTTTTCGACCGCGCCCGCGGCCGGATGGTCGGATCCGACCAATACCTCACGAAGCCGTTCACCAAGGAAAGCCTGCTGAAGACCGTGGCCGCGCACGTACGGGTGGCGGCATAGGGCCGGAGACTGAGCGAATGACCCACCCGACCACCGCGCGCGCCATCGTCGCGGAAGCTCGCTCGACGGACGCCGAACGGAAGGGAGGCACGATGGGCATCAAGAGAATCCTGGTTGTCGACGATTCGGCGACCGAGCGCCACATGCTGAAGGACCTGCTGACCAAGGCCGGCTACGACGTGGTGTCGAGCGAGAACGGCGAAGACGCGATCATCAAGGCGCGTCAGGCGAAGCCCGACCTGATCCTGATGGACGTGGTCATGCCCGGCCTGAACGGGTTTCAGGCGACGCGCGCGATCAGTCGCGATCCGGAGACCAAATCGATCCCGGTGATCATGTGTACGTCGAAGAGCCAGGAAACCGACAAGATCTGGGGCCTGCGCCAAGGCGCGCGGGATTATGTCGTCAAACCGGTCGATCGCGACGTCCTGCTCGCGAAAATCGCCTCGCTGGGCTGACGCGGACCGACCGGCCAACATGTCGCGTGCAGCCCGCCTCGATCTGCGCTCGTTCCAGCAGGAGCTTGCCGGCCGGCTCGCGAGCAAGACGGCCGCGCAGGTCGAGTCTTCGCGGCTCGGGCTCGCTTCCGGCAACGAGCGCTGGCTGATCCGCCTCGCCGATGCGGGCGAGGTGATCGCCGTACCGCCGATGGTTACGGTGCCGCTGACGCAGAAGTGGTTTCTCGGACTAGCCAACATTCGCGGCAATCTCTACAGCGTCATCGATTTTCCCGCCTTTCTCGGCCGCGCGCCCGTTGCCGCCGGGGGTCTCGCGCGGCTGATCCTGCTTGCCACGCGCGGCGGCGAACAGAACGCCGGCATCGTCGTGGAGCGCGTGCTGGGCTTGCGCAATCTCGCGCAGTTCAAGCCGGTTGCCGTCGCGGCGCCGGGGCCGTCATGGCACTTGAAGCAATGGCAGGACGACGACGCAGGCACGTGGCAGGAGATCGACCTCGGGAAGCTCGCGCAGGATCCGGCGTTTTTGCAGGTGAGCTTATGAGCGTCGTTCGCGTCGCCGGGCCGCCCCAAGACGCGAACTGCTCCCCCTTTGGGGGCAGCGCAGCGGCCGTATTGGCCAATGCGGCCGCAAGCGAGGGGGGTCGTGTGAGCGTCGCCGGGCCGTCCCAAGACGCGAACTGCTCCCCCTTTGGGGGCAGCGCAGCGGCCGTATTGGCCAATGCGGCCGCAAGCGTGGGAGTCGTTACGTCCGCGGCATCGGAGGCATCACCATGGCACTGAAGATGACCAAGCTGTTCGGCGGCGAATCGCGCGCGGCGGAGAACACGGACTTCGACGTGCCGACGACGCAGGTGCGGATGGGCATCACGTCGCCTGAAGGCTTCGACCCGCTGACGTCGACGTCGGTCATGGAGCAGTTGCGCACGGCGAGCAACACGACCCCCGCACGTTCGAAGCTTCTCATGATCGGCAACCTGCCGGTCGTCCGGCAGTTCCAGATCCTCGGCGTGCTGACGATCGCATTTCTGGCACTCGCCGTGTACATGGTGTTTCTTGACAACCGCGCAGCCTCGCAGCAGGCACTGCAGTCATCCGCCGCGACCGAGATGCAGATGCTGTCGCAACGTCTCGCGCGCGGTTCAGCACTCGCGGCGCAGGGCCAGGCCGCCGCGTTCGCCGCCATTCGCGACAGCCGCGAGCGTTTCAACGTCAACCTCGACGCACTGCTCACCGGCGGTCCATTCAAGGGCGAGACGCTCGACCCGGCGCAGGACCCCGCCACCGTCGCAACGCTCAGCGGCATCAAAGGACGCTGGGAGCGCATCGCCGCCGCCGCCAAGCGCCTCACCGACAACGAGAAGAGCCTGACGTCGCTCGCGCGCGGCCTTGGCGCGATCAACCAGGGGAACAGCAAGTTACTGGAACTCGCGCAGCAGGCGGCGCGTGAGATCGGCCAGGGCGGAGGCAGCCTCCGCGAGGTCGATTACGCCAATCAGCTGGCGATCCTGTCGCAGCGCATCGCCAAGAATGCCAATACGATCGCGTCCGCCGACGAAATCGACCCGGAAGTCGCGTTCCTCCTCGGCAAGGACGATGCGGCGTTCCGCGATGTGGTCAACGGCCTCTCGAAGGGCAGCGACGCGCTGCGCCTTGCACCGGTGCGCTCCGACGACGCGCGTGCGACGCTCACCGAGCTCGGCACCCGCTTCGGTGCTTACGAGGCGGGCATCAACTCGATTCTTTCCAACATGGCGAACCTCGTCGTCGCCAAGCAGGCGGCACGAAGCATCAACAATGAGGCCGAGCCGCTGCTGACCGACACGACGAAGCTTTCCGCGCAATACGAAAGCGGCGGCAAGTCGCGCGCGCTCACACTCGGCCTCGCGATCCTGTTCGCGCTGGCCGCGCTCGGATGCCTCGCGCTCATCGCGAAGGTGTTCCTGGTCGATGCGCGGCTCCGCGCGCAGGACAGCGAGCACGAGAACAAGCGCAACCAGGAAGCGATCCTGCGGCTCCTCAATGAAATGGGCAACCTCGCCGACGGCGATCTTACCGTGCAGGCGTCGGTTACCGAAGACGTGACCGGTGCGATCGCTGATTCGATCAACTTCACGATCGAGGAACTGCGCACGCTCGTGCGCGGCATCAATTCCGCGACCGACCAGGTGACGAAGGCCACGCAGGAAACGCAGGCGATCTCGAACCGGCTGTACGAAGCGTCGCAACGTCAGAATCGCGAAATCCACCAGGCGTCGGCGTCGGTGCTGACGATGGCGGAGTCGATCAACGAAGTCGCGCACAACGCCGCGCAATCGGCGAAGGTGGCCGAAGCGCAACTCGCGGCCGCGGAAAAGGGCGGCAGCGCCGTGCAGAACCAGATCTCGGGCATGAACGACATTCGCTCGCAGATCCAGGAGACGTCGAAGCGGATCAAGCGACTCGGCGAATCGTCGCTCGAGATCGGCGAAATCGTCGAGCTGATTTCGGACATCACCGAGCAGACGAACGTGCTCGCGCTGAACGCCGCCATCCAGGCCGCATCGGCGGGCGAGGCGGGACGCGGCTTCACCGTCGTTGCCGAGGAAGTGCAGCGTCTGGCCGAGCGTTCCGGCGAAGCGACGAAGCAGATCGAGGCGATCGTCAAGACGATTCAGGCGGATACGCAGGACGCGGTCGCGGCCATGGAAAAATCGACCTTCGGCGTCGTCGAGGGCGCGAAGCTTTCCGACGCGGCCGGCCAGGCGCTCACGGAAATCCAGCGCGTCTCGCGCGAGCTCGCCGGACTGATCGGCCGCATTTCCGCGCAGACACAGCGCCAATCGGCATCGGTCACCGACGTCACGCGCGGCATGCAGGGCATCCTGCGCATTTCCGAGGAAACCACCGAAGGCACGAAGCAGACGAACGTGTCGATCGGCCAATTGACGAAGCTCGCCGCCGAGTTGCGCAGCTCGGTCGCCGGCTTCAAGGTGTGACACCTGCCTCGTCAGACTGCGATGGAGAGCGCTCGCGTGTTGAGTGAAACCGCAACGGAATTCGACCTCGGCCCGCTGTCGTGGGTACAGGGTGAGATCGACGAAGCGTTGACGCGCGGCACGGAATCACTCGCGACGTTTCGCGCCGATCCCGCCGATACCGGGTCGCTCAAGCACGCGCGTTCGCACGTTCACCAGGCCGCCGGCGCCATCCAGATGGTGGGCCTCGATGCGGTCGTGGCGTTCACCGACGAAATCGAGCGGCAGCTCGTCCGCCTGGAGGAACTCGCGGCAAGCCAGGTGCCTGACGTCGTCGATCTCGTCGATCGTGCCTGCCGCCGGTTGCGCGTGTTCCTCGACGAAATCAGTAACGGCGCGCCGCCGGTTCCGCTTTCGCTCGCCCCCGAATACGAGGCGATGCGCAAGGCGCGCGGTGAAAACGCGGCCGCGCCCACCGACCTCTTTTATCCCGATCTCGGCGTGCGACCGCCGCGTGCGTCGGCGACCGAGATCATGCCGGCCGCGCGACTGTCGTCGCATCTGTTGAAGGAGCGCCGCCAATTTCAGCGGGGGCTGCTCGAATGGCTGCGCGGGGCGGCGAGCGGCGCAACGACGATGCGCGCGGCCATCCTCGCGATCGAGGATGTGACGACCCAGTCGAACCTGCGCGCGTTCTGGTGGACCGCAGGCGCGCTGCTCGAGGCGCTGGAGAAGAACGGGGTCGAGCGCAGCTTCGGTGCGAAGCAGCTGGTCGCACGCATCGACATGCAGATCCGCCGCGTGACCGAAGGCAGCGCGAAGGTCGCCGATCGGCTGCGCCGCGAAGTGCTCTATTACCTCGCGATCAGCCAACCGGTCGCTCCGCAGATCGAGGCCGTGCAGCGTGCGTATCAACTGGCGGCGTTGATTCCCTCCGCCGAGATGCTCGACGCCGACGTCGTGCGGCGGCAACCGCTGCTGCGCGAAGCGCGCGAGCAGCTTGCGAGCGCGAAGGATGCGTGGCTCAAGGCCGCATCCGGGCGCGCGGAAAATTTCCCGAAGCTCGCGCAGATACTTGCGTCCGCTCACGCCAGGTCGCAGGACATCGCGCACCCGGCGTTGTCGAAGCTCACCGGTGCGTTGGCGCAACGGCTCGCGGCGATGCCCGCGCAAGGCGTCTGCGAGCCGCTCGCGATGGAATTCGCGACGGCGCTGCTGCTCGCCGAGAGCGCGTTCGAAAACTTCAGCAACCTGTCGCCTGATTTCGCAAGTCAGGTCGACGCGATGCTGTCGCGGCTCGACGCCGCGCAGGCCGGCCGCGCGCCGTCGCAAGGCGCGCCCGCGCTCGACGAGATGTCGCGCCGGGCGCAGGAGCGCGTGCTGCTGTCGCAGGTGATGCGCGAAGTGCAGGCGAACCTGCGCCATATGGAGCAGGTGCTCGACGCGTTCTTCCGCGACCACACGCGGCGGCTCGAGCTCACCGGCCTCGCGAAAGACAGCCAGCAGATCCGCGGCGCCATGCGCATGCTCGAGCTCGACGACGCCGACCGGTTATTGGCACTTTGCCAGGCGCAGATCGAAAGCTACGCCGATCCGGCAATGCCGGTCGACGAGGAAGGGCTCGAATTGCTGGCCGAGTCGCTGTCGGGACTTGGCTTCTACATCGAGGCGGTGCTGCATCAGCGGCCCGACCGCGACCGGCTGATCGCGCCGCTCATCGCCAGGCGACTCGGCCACGCGCCGCAGCCGGGGGTCGTCGAACCGCAATCGGTCGAGGACTCGGTCGCCGAATTGCGCGCGGCGTTGCCGCGGCTCCTCGCCGATGTGCGCGATGCACCGGCGGATCCGCTGGTACGAAACGAATTGCGCGGCAAGCTCGCGAGCCTGCGCGACGATGCCGATCTGATCGGCGATGCCGAACTCGTCGGCCAGGTGAACGCGGCGCTCAACGAGATCAACCGCGGCGGCCAGGATGCGGCACTCACCGCCAGTGTCGATCTGATCGTCAAGTCGGGCGCAGCGCCCGCTCCCGCACTCTCCGACGAAACGCAGCGGCTCCTCGCGACCGACGCGAGCGCGCTCGATGCGGAGCTTCTCGACATCTACCTCACCGAAGCGGACGAGGTGCTCGACACCATCGGGCAACATCGCCATGCGCTCGATCATTCGCCGGCGGATCGCGAAGCGCTCGTCACCGCGCGGCGCCAGTTCCATACACTGAAGGGCAGCGGACGCATGGTCGGACTCACCGAGCTCGGTGAGCTCGCGTGGGGCGTCGAGCGGATTCTGAACCGGTTGCTCGAAGAGGATCGGCGCGTGACGCCCGCCCTTCTCGCCCTGATCGGCGTGGCGGAAACGTCGTTCCGGCAATGGGTGCGCGAACTGCGCGAAACGGGGCGCATCACCACCGACCCTTCGCCGCTCCAATCCGCGATGCGCGTCGTCGAGGCGGAATTGCCCGGCGCGTTTCCCCATACGTTGCCGGCGGCGCACGCCACGCCGGCGCCCGTGCCGAGCGACCGGCCCATCCTCCGCCTGCCGGACCTCGAGCTGGTAACGTTCGCTGAACTGGGCACGCCGTTGGCCGATGGCGCAGCGCCGGTGGTGACGGTGCTCGAGGAGTCGGTCGGCGAAACGATCGACGTCGGCCTGCCGTTCGATCCGCGCGACGCCGGCAAGCCGGTCTTGCGCGTCGTTGCCGACAACACATCGACACTGACGGCCGACGCCCGTGCGCGCGCATCGTTCGCGCATTCGCCGGAGTTGACGCTGCTCAGCGATGTGCCGCGCGCAGCCGAGCCTGAACACGAACAGGCCGCGGAGCGCGACGAGGTATTCGTCGGCGACGTTCGCCTTTCCGCGTCACTTTGGACGATCCTGTGCGACGAGGCCGATCAGCACGTCGCATTGCTGCAGCACGAAGTATCGCTGCTGCAGTTCGACCCGGATCACTGGCCGATCGCGACGATGGTCCGCGCGAGCCACACGCTGTGCGGGATCCATCGCACCGGCGGCATCGCACTGGTCGCCACGGCAGCCCGTGGCCTGGAGCAGGCGCTGCTCGCGCTCGAGGAACGCGGTGCGCCGTTCCCGGGTATTGCGCAGCCCGTGCTCGCGCGGGCGACGGCAGGCCTTGCGCATTTCGTGATTCGCGTAAAGAGCCGCGAAGGATTCACCC
>JALYSS010000243.1 GCA_030854685.1 Pseudomonadota bacterium
GACCTGTTCTCCGACGCGGCTGGCATGGAAAGCTGCACGCTTCCCGTCGTGCCCCTCCTCGAGACGATCGACGACCTGCGGCGCGCGCCGGCGATTCTACGCGAGCTGCTCGCCGTGCCTGCCGTGCGGCGCAGCGTTCGCGCGCAAGGCGGCGTCTTGGAGGTGATGATCGGCTATTCCGATTCGAACAAGGACGGCGGCTTTTTCGTGAGCAACTGGGAGCTCGCCAAGGTGCAGGCCAAGCTCACCCGTCTAGGCGACGATCTCGGGATTTCGATTGCCTTTTTCCACGGTCGAGGCGGCTCGGTTAGCCGCGGTGGCATTCCTACCGGACGCGCGATCGCCGCGCTTCCGGCAGGTTCAGTCAACGGCCGCTTCAGGGTCACCGAGCAGGGCGAGGTGGTATCGTTCAAATACGCCAATCGCGGAACCGCGCAGTACCACATCGAGTTGCTGGCGGCCAGCGTACTGGAGCATGCGCTCAAATCCGAGCACGAGGAGGCGCTGGTGCCGCGGGGCGAATTCGACGAAGCGATGGAAGCGCTCTCCGGCGCGTCGCGCGCTGCGTATGTCAAGCTTGTCGGTCATCCGGATCTCATCACCTACTTCCAGGCCGCGAGTCCGCTCGAGGAGCTTTCGTTGCTCAATATCGGCTCGCGGCCGGCGCGACGGTTCGGCGCGCGAACGCTGAGCGACCTACGCGCCATTCCATGGGTCTTCGCGTGGTCGCAGAATCGCCACATGATCACCGGCTGGTACGGCGTCGGGAGCGCGATTGCCGGATACATTGAAATCCGCAAGGACCGCGGTCTTGATCTTCTGCGGCGCATGTTCGCCGAGTCGCGTCTGTTCAGGCTCATTATCGACGAAGTCGAGAAGACGCTCGCGCAGGTGGATCTCGACATCGCGCGCGGTTATGCCGGGCTCGTCTCCGATCCCGCCGTCCGCGAGGCCATCTTTTCGATGATCGAGGCCGAATACCGGCTGACCGCGACGATGGTTCTCAAGGTTACCGGCGCGGCGAACAGCGGCGAGCGCTTGCCGGGATTCCGGGCGCGCCTCGCGCGGCGGCTGCCGATCATCAACCGGGTCGGTTGGCAGCAAATCGAATTGCTGCGCCGGTATCGCGACGCACGGGAGGAGCAAGCGAAGCGCGAGTTTCGCATTCCTTTGCTCATGTCCATCAACTGCATTGCGGCGGGATTCGGCGCGACCGGCTGAGGCCACGCTCAATCCACTGCCGGCGTGCCATCCCCAAAGAAGGAGACCTAATGAGCTTTACGATCATCGAACAGGCAACCGCGAGGTTGCAGCGATCTGAGCTGGCCGTGCCCGGTTCGAACCCGGGGATGTTCGAAAGGGCAGCGAAGTGCGCGGCTGACATCGTTTTCCTCGATTGCGAGGACGCGGTCGCACCCGATGACAAGGAGCAGGCGCGCAAAAATATTGTTCAAGCGCTGAACGACATCGATTGGGGCAAGAAGACGATGATGGTACGCATCAACGGGCTCGACACCCACTACATGTACCGCGATGTCGTCGACATCGTAGAGGCGTGCCCGCGCCTCGACATGATCCTCATTCCGAAGGCAGGCGTTCCCGCCGACATCTACGCCGTCGACATGCTGGTGACCCAGATCGAGGCGGCAAAGGGGCGCACCAAGCGCATCGGTTTTGAGGCATTGATCGAGACCGCGCTCGGGATGGCGAACGTCGAAGCGATCGCGCAATCGAGCCGACGCCTCGAAGCACTGTCGTTCGGCGTCGCCGACTACGCGGCTTCCACGCGTGCCCGTACGACTGTGATCGGAGGCGTAAACAAGGAATACGGGGTACTCGCCGACGCGGACGGCAAAGGTAAGCGTGACTACTTCTGGGCCGACCAGTGGCACGGCGCGCAGACGCGCATGATGGTGGCTTGCCGGGCCTACGGGTTGCGGCCGATCGACGGTCCGTTTGGTGACTTCGCCGACCGGGACGGCTATCTCGCCGCGGCAAGGCGTGCGGCGGTGCTGGGGTACGAAGGCAAATGGGCGATCCACCCGTCGCAGATCGAGCTTGCCAACGAGGTCTTCACCCCCTCCGCGGCGGAAGTGACCAAAGCGAAGCGCATCATCGACGCGATGGAGCAGGCGGCCAGGGAGGGCAAAGGAGCGGTATCGCTGGACGGCCGGTTGATCGACATGGCGAGCATCCGCATGGCGCAAGCGTTGCTGCACAAGGCCGCCGCCGCGCCGGCCGCGGGCACCGCATGAACAACATCGCCGGGGTTGGAACCCATCCGGTGTCTGGCTGCGCTTCAATGAACACGTCGCTCGTGGTGACGGTGATGGGGCCGAACACCCTCGGGGTTGTGCAAAAGTTGGCCGAGATCGCCGCCGAATTCGACGCAAGCTGGCTGCGCGCGCGCATGGCCAACCTCGCGGGCCAGTTCGCGGGTGTCTTCCAGGTCGAGGTCGCCGTGGAGAAGGCCGATGCGCTCGATGCGGCATTGCACCGACGGGAATCGACCGGGTTGCACGTGATGACCACGCGGGGCGACTCGCAGGCCGTCGGGGCGCAGACGGACCTGCATCGACTGGAGCTGGTGTGTCAGGACCATCCGGGCATCGTGCGCGACACCGCCGGCATGCTGGCGCGCAATGGCGTCAGCATCGAGGACTTGACGACCGATTGCGTCAGCGGCGCGTTTTCCGGCGAGCGGATGTTTCAGGCGACAGCGCAGCTACGCGTACCCGAAAATCTCGAGATCGCGCGGCTTCGCGAGGTACTCGAGGCGCTTGCCAACGAACTGATGGTCGACCTGACGCTCGATGACCGCAGGATTCACTAGTGCGCGAGGTTGCTCAGCGCGCGTCGGACGTCGCTGATGCGGAGCCGGTTTTTTGCCCTGCTCGATGCGAGCAATGGACAGGATCCGGGCGGATGGACCCGACTGCTCGACGAGCTGGAAGAGGACATCCTCTGTCGGGTCCCGGGCGAAATCGCAACCTGCCTGCAGCGCATCGATGCATGCCGCGCGCACGGACTCCACGTCGTCGGCTTGTTCAACTATGAATTAGGCTATGCGCTGCACCCGCGCCTGGCTGGACTTGCGAGCGGATGCGGGAACCTCTTCCGCGCTCTGGCCTTCCGACGTCGCGCAAACCTGGACGCTGTCGAGGTCGAGCATTGGTTGAAGGAGCAGACCTCCTCGATAGCCGACCCCTGCGGCGTCGCCGGCGTCCGCCACGCCGTCCCCGAAGCGCGTTATCGCCAGCTCGTCCGGCGGATTCAGGACTACATCGCTGCCGGCGATTGCTATCAGGTCAACCTGACCTTCGGGCTCGATTTCGACGTATTCGGCGACCCGCTCGCGCTCTATCGTCGCCTCCGGGAGCGGCAGAAAGTGGGCTACGGGGCGTTCATCGCGCTCGACGACGGGCACATTCTGTCCTTTTCACCGGAGCTATTCGTGCGGCGCGCCGACGCGACGCTCATCACGAAGCCGATGAAAGGAACGATGCACCGCGGCGGCACGCCGCCCGCGGATGATGCGCTGCGCGACGCGCTTTTCCGGGACGAGAAGAATCGCGCCGAGCACGTGATGATCGTCGATCTGTTGCGCAACGATCTCGGACGGCTCGCGCGAATCGGCGGCGTGCGGGTCGATCGGTTATTCGAGATCGAAGACTACGCGACGTTGTTCCAGATGACCTCGACGATCCGGGGCGAGATCGACGAGTCGGTGACGCTGGGCCGCGTCCTCGACGCCCTCTTTCCCTGCGGTTCGGTCACCGGTGCGCCGAAATTGCGCGCGATGGAGATCATCGCCGAAACCGAATCTCGCCCGCGCGGACTGTACTGCGGCGCGATCGGAGCGCTCGAGTCGAACGGCGACTTCTGCTTCAATGTGCCGATCCGGACTCTGGTGCTCGACGGCAAGGGACAGGGAACAATGGGCATCGGAAGCGCGATCGTTTTTGACTCGCGTGCGGTCGACGAGTATGCCGAGTGCAATCTCAAGGCAAAGTTCCTCACGGGCCTCCACCCGGGGTTCCGCTTGATCGAGACTATGCGATGCGAAGCGAACGGCTTTGAAAGCCTCGAGTTGCATTTGGCCCGGCTGACTGCTTCCGCGTCCTACTTCGGGTTTTCGATCGACTGCGCGGCCCTGCGAATCGAGCTCGACCGGTTGCGGGCGTCTGGCGTCGGGCCGATGCCGTGGAAGGTACGGGTGTTGCTGTCCAAAGACGGCGAGTTCGTGCTCGAGCGGCTCGCACTGGTCGACGGATCGGCGCGCGATCGGCTGATTCTGGCGACGCGGCGGACTGATTCGCGGGACATCCTGTTGCGACACAAGACAACGGCTCGGGCGCTTTACGACGAGGAGTTCGCTCGCGCGCGACGCGCCGGCTACTGCGATGTGCTGTTTTGCAACCAGCGTGGCGAAGTCACGGAAGCTTCGCGCGGAAACGTCTTCGTCAGGCTCGACGGTGACTGGTTCACGCCGCCTCTTTCCTGCGGTCTCCTGCCGGGCGTGATGCGCGGCCGCGTCCTGTGCGATCCGCGGTACTCGGCACGGGAGCGAACCATCCGGCTGGAAGATTTGCCGCGTGCGCAACGCATGGTGCTCACCAACTCGGTGCGCGGCATTCTCGACGTGCGGTTCGACGCCAAACGACGGCATTGTGCGCCCGCTATGCAACATTGATTCTCTCGAGCGAAATCTCACCGGATACAGGACCACAATGATGAATGGGCAGACCGTCATCAAGCTGGAAACCGCCAAGCGCAAGATCAAGGCCGCCAGCGGAACACGCAAGGGACGCCAAGTCGATCCGCAGGCGGCCTCGGAGATCGGCGCGCTGCTCGGGGATGAGCCGCGGCGGCGCGATCTTCTGATCGAGCACCTGCACAAGATCCAGGACGCCCACGGCCGTATCTCCCAAGCGCATCTGGTGGCGCTCGCCGCCGAAATGAACCTCGCGATGGCGGAGGTGTACGAGGTAGCTACCTTTTACCACCATTTCGACGTGCTGAAGGATGGGGACGCGGCGCCCACTGGCCTCACGGTGCGCGTCTGCGATTCGCTGTCCTGTGCCATGTTCGGCGCGGGAGAGCTCCTGGGCGGTCTCAAGCGCACGATCGGCAATGGCATTCGAGTGACGTCTGTGCCCTGCGTCGGGCGCTGTCATGCCGCGCCGGTCGTAGTGGTCGGACAGAACCCGATCGATCACGCCGATGTGGCCAAGGTCGAGGCGGCTGTTGGCGCCAAGGCCGTCAAGGCGGAAGCGCCCCCGTACATCGCCTACGACGAGTACCGGAGCCGGGGAGGCTACTCGCTCCTGGCGGACTGCGTCGCCGGCAAGCGGCCGTTGGAGGACGTCCTCAAGGCGATGGAGGACTCTGGCCTTCGCGGCTTGGGTGGCGCCGGCTTTCCGGCCGGACGCAAGTGGCGCATCGTGAGGGCGGAACCCTCGCCGAGACTCTTCGCGATCAATATCGACGAGGGTGAACCGGGCACCTTCAAGGATCGCCATTATCTCGAGCGCGACCCGCACCGCTTTCTCGAAGGCGCGCTGATCGCGGCGTGGGCGGTCGATGTCGCGGAGATCTACATCTATCTTCGCGATGAATACGCAGCGTGCCGCGAAGTGCTCACCTCGGAGATCGCGCGTTTGAGGGCGAATCCACCGTGCGCGCTTCCCCCGATCCAGCTCCGCCGCGGCGCGGGCGCTTATATCTGCGGCGAGGAATCGGCGATGATCGAGTCGATCGAGGGCAAACGCGGGATGCCGCGGCTTCGCCCACCGTACGTGGCGCAGGTGGGGCTTTTCGAGCTGCCGACGCTCGAGCACAACATGGAAACCCTATACTGGGTGCGCGATATCCTGGAGAAGGGCGCGGTCACGTTTGCCGCACACGGCCGCAACGGACGCAAGGGGCTGCGCTCGTTTTCGGTGTCGGGACGGGTGCAGAAGCCCGGCGTGCACCTCGCCCCGGCGGGCATCACCCTCCGCGATCTCGTCGACGAATACTGCGGCGGCATGCTTCCCGGTCACGAGCTGTACGGCTACCTCCCAGGTGGGGCTTCCGGCGGAATCCTGCCGGCCTCGCTGGCGGATATACCGCTCGATTTCGATACGTTGAATTCATACGGCTGCTTCATCGGCTCGGCCGCGGTCATCGTGCTGTCGCAGTACGATAGGGCCAGGGACGCCGCGCTCAACGTGATGCGCTTCTTCGAGGACGAGTCCTGCGGCCAGTGCACGCCCTGCCGCGTCGGCACGTCGAAGGCGGCCAAGCTGATGCAACGTCCGAAATGGGACAAGGGACTCCTGGAGGAAGTTTCCGTCGCGATGGCGGATGCCTCGATCTGCGGTCTCGGTCAGGCGGCACCCAACCCGATCCGATGCGTAATCAAGTATTTCCCGAAGGAAATCGACTGACCAGGCGCAGTCCGGCCCTAACGTTCAATGCGTGTATCGAGGATTCAATGACCAAAGATGCAGCCACGCAGACCGAAGTCGTGGAAACCGATTTCGGCGGCGGATACGAAATGGAAACGCGCCTGATGGCGATGAAGAATGTGTATTTGGAGAACGACGAGCAGAAGCGCGACGGGGTCCGCAGCTACAGCAGCTACACGATGGCGGTTTCGCTCAACAACTTCAAGAAAATCGAGGTGACGCCGGAAGAGCGTTTCCACATGATCGCCAAGGAGGCGTATCACCGCGCCAAGCTCCATCAATTCCTGGCGACGCGGCTTGCGCAGGATTGGCGCGACGCGGAAGCCGAGATCGACAAGATGCTAAAGGGCAACGAATCGGAACTGCCACCGCCGCACCCCGACGAGCGACTGCGCGGACACGAATAAACAGTCGAGGAAATTGATGACTGCCATGCTGAAACGCGAGCTCGAGCCGGCGCTGGTCGAATTTTCCCTCAACGGCCGAACGCTGACGGGGCGCAGCGACGAGACGATCCTGCAGATTGCGAAACGCAACGGGGTTGAGATCCCACACCTCTGCTACAAGGAGGGCTACCGCCCCGACGGAAATTGCCGCGCCTGTATGGTCGAGATCGAGGGCGAGCGGGTCTTGGCGCCTTCGTGTTGCCGGTTTCCCAGGCCGGGCATGGAAGTGAACTCCGAAAACGTGCGCGCACGCGCGTCGCAGAGAATGGTCCTCGAGTTTCTCCTTTCGGATATGCCTGAGAGGTCCTACACCCTCGATTCCGAGTTCGACTACTGGGTGCGGAAAATGAAGCTGGGCAAGCCGCGCTTCGAGCCACGCCTGTCGCCGAATCCGGACTTGTCGCACCCGGCTATGGCGGTGAATCTCGACGCCTGCATTCAGTGCACGCGCTGCGTGCGCGCGTGCCGCGAGGAACAGGTGAACGACGTCATTGGCTATGCGTTCCGCGGCCCGCACTCGGAGATCGTGTTCGATGCCGGTGATCCCATGGGTGAAAGCACTTGCGTCGCTTGCGGCGAGTGCGTGCAGGCCTGTCCCACGGGGGCGCTGATGCCTGCCCGCGGCGTCGGGATGACGCTCCCGGACAAGACCGTGGACTCGGTGTGTCCGTACTGCGGCGTGGGCTGCCTGCTGACTTATCACATCAAGGACAACACGATCCTGCACGTGCAGGGACGCGACGGGCCCGCCAACCACGGGCGCCTGTGCGTAAAGGGGCGCTACGGATTCGACTACGTGCATCACCGGCAGCGCCTCACGCGGCCGCTGATTCGAAAGGCCGGCGCACCGAAGAGCGCGGACTTCGTCGTGGATCCAGATAACCTCGCTTCAGTATTTCGCGAAGCCACATGGGAGGAGGCGCTCGATCTCGCTGGCGGCACGTTGGCGACGATCCGCGACACGCGCGGTTCTCGCGCGCTCGCCGGATTCGGCTCGGCCAAGGGCAGCAACGAGGAAGCCTATCTCTTCCAGAAGCTGGTGCGCACCGGCTTCGGCAGCAATAACGTCGACCACTGCACGCGTTTGTGCCACGCGTCCAGCGTGGCGGCGCTGATGGAAGGCGTGGGCTCGGGAGCGGTGTCGAACCAGGTGTCCGACGTCATGAAGGCGGAGGTCATATTTCTTATCGGCGCGAGCCCGACGATCAACCACCCCGTCGCCGCCACATGGATCAAGAACGCGTGCAAGCAGCGCGTCAAGCTCATCCTTGCGGATCCGCGGAGATTCGAGCTCGCGCGCCATGCCACCAAGTACCTGCAGA
>JALYSS010000247.1 GCA_030854685.1 Pseudomonadota bacterium
CGCCGGCAACTCCACCGCCGGCGGCGCGGTCGGCGTCGTCGAACAGCCCGCGATCGCGACGGCGAGCACGCCCATCAGGAGGGTTTTCCGCATCGCCTTGCGCATGTCAGTCTCCGTGCGCCGGCAGCGGCGGGTGGCCCGGCGTATGCGGCACGTGGTGCGTGGCATCGCGCGCACGCTTCACCTCGATCAGCAACTCGTCGTGGCTGCGACGCTCGATCAGTCGGCGCTCGGTGATCACGCGGTAGAAGAGCGGGACGAAAAAGATGGCGAGGAACGTCGCCGCGAGCATGCCGCCCATGACACCGGTGCCGGTCGAATGCCGCGCGCCTGCACCTGCACCCGTCGAGATCGCGAGCGGCGTCACGCCGAGGATGAAGGCGAGCGACGTCATCAGGATCGGACGAAACCGCAATCGCGACGCCTCGATCGCGGCCGCGGACGGCGACAATCCTTCGTGCGTTTTCAGCACGGCGAATTCGACGATCAGGATCGCATTCTTCGCCGCGAGCCCGAGCAGCGTCACGAGGCCGATCTGGAAGTACACGTCGTTCGTGAGCCCGCGCAGCCAGATCGCCGCCAGCGCGCCGAACGTGCCGAACGGCAGCGCGAGCAGCACCGACAGCGGCAGCGACAATCGCTCGTACTGCGCCGCGAGGATCAGGAACACCATGACCACGGCGAGGCCGAGCGCGAACGTCGCAGCACCCGTCGACTTCTTCTCCTGATACGACGTTCCGCCCCAGTCGTAGCTGAAGTCGGGTGGCAGCACCTCGCGCGCGATCTCCTCGACGGCCGCGATCGCCTGTCCGGAGCTGTAGCCCGGCGCGGCCGCGCCGATGATCTTCACCGCGGGCAGGTTGTTGAAGCGATCGAGCACGTCCGGACCGGACGAGTAACGGACCGTCGCCACCGACGACAACGGAATCATTTCGCCCTTCGCCGAGCGCACGTAGACGGCGCCGATGTCGTCCGGACGATTCCGATACCCAGGCTCCGCGGACATCAGCACCTGCCAGGCCCGGCCGTACTTGTTGAAGTCATTGACGTAGAAATTGCCGAGCGTCGCCGACAGCGCCGCGAATATGTCGGAAATCGGAATGCCGAGCGTCTTCGCTTTCTCGCGATCGACGTCGACATTGAGCTGCGGCACCGTCGCACGCCACAGCGTTTGCGCGCCGGCGAGTACCGGGTCGCGATTGGCGCGCGCGAGAAACGCCTGCGTCACTTCGGAAAGCCGCTTGGCATCGCCGGCACCGCGGTTCTGGATGTAGAACTCGAACCCGCCAGCGGTGCCGAGCCCGAAAATCGGCGGCGGGTTGAACGCCAGCACGAGCGCTTCCTTGATGCCGGCAGTCTTCATGAACAGCTCGCCGACGAGTTGCTGCGCGGTGACCTTTCGCTCGTTCCACGGCTTTTGCGTGACGAACAGCGTCGCCGCATTGTTGCGAAAGCCGCCGCCGATGAAATCGAAGCCGGTGAACGCGATGATGTCCTGGTTGTTGGGGTTCGACCGGATCGCCTCGGCCACTTTCGCGACGACCTTGTCGGTGCGCTCGAGCGTCGCCCCGTCGGGAAGGATCACCGCGCTGATGTAAAAGCCCTGATCCTCGTCGGGGACGAGGCTTCCCGGTGTGATTCGCCATAGCCAGACCGTCAGCGCGACCATGCCGATGAACAGGATTGCGCCGATGGCGCCGCGACGCAGCATCCAGACGACGCCGTCGCTGTAGCGCGCGGTCGCGCGCGCGAACCATCGGTTGAACCACGCGAAGAACCGGTTCGGCGGCTGGTGCGGGCGCAGCATCAGCGCGCACAGCGCCGGTGACAGCGTCAGCGCGACAAAGCCCGAGATGACGACCGATATCGCAATCGTCACGGCGAACTGCCGATACAGCTCGCCGGTGAGGCCGCCGAGGAACGCGATCGGCACGAACACCGCCGTCAGCGTCAGCACGATCGCGATGATCGGGCCGGTCACTTCCCGCATCGCCTTCAGCGCCGCATCGCGCGCCGGCAGATGATCTTCGCGCATGTGCCGCTCGACGTTCTCGAGCACGACGATCGCGTCGTCGACGACGATGCCGATCGAAAGCACCATCGCGAACAGCGTCAGCGTGTTGATCGAATAACCGAGCGCGTAAATACCCGCGAATGCGCCGATGAGGGCCACGGGGACTGCGGCGAACGGAATGATCGCCGCGCGCCAGCTCTGCAGGAACAGGTAGATGACGAGGAAGACGAGCAGCATTGCTTCGCCCAGCGTTTTCAGCACCTCTCGGATCGACACTTCGACGAAGCGTGTCGTGTCGTACGGCACAGCGTACGAAAGTCCTTCCGGGAACCGCTTCGCAAGTTCCGTCATTTCCGTGCGCACGGTCTTCGCGACGTCGAGTGCGTTGGCGCCTGGCGTGAGGAAGATCCCGACGAGCGTCGCGTCCTTGCCGTTGAAGCGGCCGATGAACTCGTAGTCTTTCGAGCCGAGCTCGACGCGCGCGATGTCGCCCAGGCGCACCGTGGAGCCGTCGGGGTTCGCACGGACGATGATCTGCTCGAATTCCTTCGGCTCGGTGAGCCGGCCGCGCGTCGTGACCGTGTAGACGAGCGCCTGATTGCTCGGCGCAGGCGATTGTCCTACCTTGCCGGCGGCGAACTGCGCGTTCTGGTCGTTGACCGCGGCGATGACGTCCGCCGGCGTCAGGCGGAGCTGCGCCATCCGGTCGGGCTTGAGCCAGATCCGCATTGCGTAGTCGTGCGCGCCGAAGATCTGCACATTCGTCGTGCCGGGCAGCCGCTTCAACTGGTCGAGCACGTTCAGCGTCACGTAGTTCGACGTGAAGAGGTCGTTGTAGCGTCCGTCGGGTGAATAGAAAGCCAGCACCTGCAGGAACGCCGAGCTGCCGCGCTCGACCGTCACGCCCTGCCGGCGCACTTCCTCGGGCAGCCGCGGCAACACTTCGTTGACGCGGTTGTTGACATTGACCGACGCGATGTCGACGTTCGTGCCGATATCGAATGTCACCTGGATCTGCGCGATGCCGTTCGACGCTGATGACGAGCTCATGTAGATCATGCCCGGCACGCCGTTGATCGCGTTTTCGAGCGGCGACGCGACGGTCTGCTCGAGCGTCTGCGCGGACGCGCCGGGGTAGACCGCCTGCACGGTGACGACCGGCGGCGCGATTTCGGGGTATTGCGCAACGGGCAGCGAGCGCATCGATGCGAGGCCGGCGAGGACGATGAACGTCGCGATGACCACCGCGAAGATCGGGCGGTCGATGAAAAAGCGCGAAAGCATGAGCGTCGTTCCCCGTGGTTATTGCTTGGGTGGCGCGTTCGCGGCCGGCGCTGCATTCGGCGGGGAAACGTCGTTGGCGGGTGCGGCGGCGGGTGATGTGGAGCCAGCTGCACCGGTTGCTGCCGGTGTGGCGCCTCCCGCTGGCGACACGGCGGGAAGCTTGATCGGACCGCCTCCCATCAGCTTCGCGACGCCGTTCACGATTACGGGATCGCCGGATTTCAGGCCCGATTCGATCACCCACTCGTTGGAGCCGTTCACCCCGACCCAATCGCCGACGACGACCGGTCGCGGCGTCGCAACGTCCTTGCCGTCCTTGTCCTTGGCAGCGACGTAGACGAACTTGCCCTGCGGCCCGTCGAGCACCGCGACCTGCGGCACCGCGAGCGCGTTCTGCCGCGTGGCGCCGCGCAGGATCACGCGCACGAACTGCCCGGGCTTGAGCGCGCCGTCGCCATTCGGAATTTCGGCGCGCATTTCATACGTCCCGGTCGTCGGATTGACGCGCGTGTCCGCGAAGTTGATGCGGCCGCGGCGCGGGAACGTCGAGCCGTCCGACAACACGACGGTCACGTCGTACGCATTGTCCTTCGGCAACTGCAGTTGACCCGCGCCGACGGCGCGATTGAGCCGCAGCTGCTCGTTCTCCGAAACGTTGAACACGATCCAGATCGGGTCGATCTGCGAAATCGTCGTCAGCAGCGTTTCATTCGCCGTGGCGAGGCTGCCCTCCGATTTCTGGGCGCGACTCGAAAGGCCGGAGATCGGCGCGACGACCCTGGTGTAACCGAGATTGAGGTTCAGTTCCGCGAGCTTCGCCTGCGCGGACTTGACGGCCGCCGAGGCGAAGTCGGCGTTCGACGCCGCGTCGTCGGCTTCCTTCTGTCCGATTGCCTTGCGCTCGGCAAGGGGCTTCAACCGCGCGAGTTCGCGGTCGGCTTGCGCCTTTTGCGCCTGCGCGCGCGCGACGTCGGCGCTCGCCGCGTTGACCTGCGCCTGGTATTGCCGCGCGTCGATGGTGAAAAGCGTCTGGCCTGCCTTGACGAACGAGCCTTCCTGATAAAGGCGCTTCTCGATGATGCCGGTGACGCGTGCGCGGACTTCGACGTCCTTCGAGCCCTGCGTCTGACCGACGTACTCGAAGCTCACCGGAAACGTCTGCGGCTCGACGGACTGCACCGTGACTTCCGCCGGGGGGAATCCGTGGAAGCCGCCTGCCTGTTGCTGGGATTTCCCGCAGGCGGCGAGGACGAGGGCAAGTGCTACGGGCAAATAGCGGAACGATCGACGCAACGCGACGGACATCATGGGCTCCCGGAATCGATGGCGCGGATTGCTGCGGTGCGCCTTGTGCGAACGGCGGAGGATACATACAATCGCGTCTGTTTGTAAATGATTGGCCCAACCCGGCCGTCCCCTTCGCGCTGCGAGAAGAGTGCGCAAGGGCCAGAGCGGCAGAAGACTCCCTCGCTCCGCGAATCGGGAGGAAGGTTTGGGTGAGCGGATACCGGTTCGTGGAGGATCAGTGGCACGGCGTACCAAGGAAGACGCGGCGATTACCCGCGAGCAATTGCTCGATGCGGCTGAACGCGTATTTCGGGAGCGCGGGGTTGCGGGCAGCACGCTCGCGGAAGTCGCGGCGGCGGCGGGCGTGACGCGTGGCGCGGTGTACTGGCACTTCCGGGACAAGGCGGATGTTTATGCCGCGATGTGCGAGCGCGCGACGCTGCCGCTCGAGACGATGCTCGACGCTGCCGGCGCGAGCGTCCACGCCGACCCGCTGGCCGCGCTACGCAAGCTCGCATCGGCCGCGCTGTCGCGGCTCGCCGGCGACCCGCGGTCGCAGGCCGTGTTCGAGGTCATGTTCCACAAGAGCGAAGGCGCCGCCGAGCTCGCACCGGTGACCGAGCGCAAGCAGCGCGAGCGCCGGCATTGTCTCGCCCAGGTGGAGCGGGTGCTCCAGCAGGCGGTGCGCAAGGGCCAGCTCGCGAAGGACACCGATACCGCGCTCGCGACCCAGGCGCTGCACGCCTATATCGCCGGCATCATGCACGAATGGATGCTCGACCCGACCGCGTTCGACCTTGCGGCGGCGGCGCCCGCGCTGATCGACGTCGTTCTCGCCGGGTTGCGCGCCTCACCACCGCGACGCATGACAGCCTCGACTCGCCGCGAGTGCAGCGTCGTTCCCGGGCTGCGCGAGAAAAGCACGATCGGCAGGGCATAATGCCCGAGTCAGCCACGAAGCGGGATTCGCAATGCAGATCGAGCGCGTCGGCGTCATTGGCGCCGGAACCATGGGCAACGGCATTGCGCAGGCCTGCGCCGTGGCGGGCGTCGACGTCGTCATGGTCGACGTCGCGCAGGCGGCGGTCGACCGCGGGATCGCTGCCATCGGCGGAAGCCTCGCCCGGCTGCAGAAAAAGGACAGGATAAGCGCCGATGCGCGCACCGCGGCACTCGCCCGCGTGCGCGGCAGCACCGATTACGCCGAGCTCGCCGGCGCGAACCTGATCATCGAGGCGGCGAGCGAAAGCCTCGACCTGAAGTTGCGCATCCTGAAGCAGGTGGACGCGCTGGCTTCGCCGGAAGCCGTGCTCGCCTCGAACACGTCGTCGATCTCGATCACCGCGCTCGCGGCGGTCGTCAGTCGACCCGAGCGCTTCCTCGGCATGCATTTCTTCAATCCGGTGCCGATGATGGCGCTCGTCGAGCTGATCCGCGGCCTGCAGACGTCGGACGCGACGGTCGCGACGGTGCGCGCGTTTGCCGGGCGGGTGGGGAAGTCCCCGATCGTCGTGAAGAACAGTCCCGGTTTCGTCGTCAACCGGATCCTGTGCCCGATGATCAACGAAGCGATCTTTGCGCTGCAGGAAGGGCTCGCTTCCGCCGAGGATATCGACAGCGGCATGCGGCTCGGCTGCAATCATCCGATCGGGCCGCTGGCGCTCGCGGACATGATCGGCCTCGACGTGATGCTGGCGGTGATGAACGTCTTCGACACCGACTTCAACGATCCGAAGTATCGGCCCGCGCTGCTGTTGAAGGAGATGGTCGCCGCAGGGTATCTCGGGCGCAAGACCGGGCGCGGTTTCTTCCGGTACGACTGATGGGCGAATGCCGGCGCGCCCGAGCCGGATGGGAAAGGCGATTGGAACGACGGCCCATGCCGGCTTCATCGTCGTGGCCTTCCTGTGCGCCGCCGCGTGGTTCGCATCGCCGGTCCGCGCGGCAGCGGTGCCGCAGACGCAACGCCTGCACGCCATGTTCGACGAGTACTGGGAATGGTTTTCGCGCGAGCTGCCGGAATACGCGACCTATCGCGGCGGACACGACGCAGAACCCGGCGTATCGGCCGTTTGCCCGCTTTCCTTCCGGCATGCCGGCTGGTGATCGATACCGGCATTCATGCGTTCGGCTGGGATCGCCGACGCGCGATCGACTGCCTCACGAGCAATGCGGGAATCAACGAGACGTTCGCGACGGCCGAAGTCGATCGCTACATCGTGGCTCCCGGGCAGGCGCTCGGCTACAAGCTCGGCGAGCTGAAGATCAAGTCGCTGCGCGCGAAGGCGACGACCGCGCTCGGCGATCGCTTCGACCTCCGGCGCTTCCATAACGCATTGATCGACGACGGCGCGCTGCCCCTCGACGTGCTCGAGCGGCGCATCGACGCGTGGATCGCGCGGGAACGGGT
>JALYSS010000295.1 GCA_030854685.1 Pseudomonadota bacterium
CATCGATATCCAGTTCGCGGTGCAGTACAACCTGAAGAGCGCCGAAGCGAACCTGTTCAACGTCCGCAAGCCCGATCTCATCGTCCAGTTCATCGCGCAGACCGCAATGGGCGAAGTCGTCGGCAAGGCCAAGATGGACTTCGTGCTCTACGAGGGCCGCGAGCAGATCGCGAAGTCGGCGGAAAAGCTGATGCAGGAGATGCTCGATCGTTACCAAACGGGCGTCTACGTGCAGAAAGTGACGCTGCAAAGCGTGCAGCCGCCGGACAAGGTGCAGGCCGCATTCGACGACGCCGTGAAGGCGGCGCAGGATCGCGTCCGCCTCGTCAACGAGGGACAGGCCTACGCAAACGACGTGGTGCCACGCGCCCGCGGCATGGCGTCGCGGTTGCTGGAAGAGGCCAATGGCTACAACACCGAGGTCACCCAGCGGTCCGAAGGCGACGCGTCGCGCTTTCGCTCCGTGCTGTCTGAATACGCGAAAGCGCCGGGCGTGATGCGGGATCGTCTCTATCTCGACATGATGCAATCGGTGCTCGGCAATTCGAGCAAGGTCCTCATCGAGCAGAAGAGCGGTAGCCTCCTCTACCTTCCGCTCGACAAGCTGATCCAGCAGTCGGCCACTGCGCCGCCGGCGCCGAGCGTGACGACGCCCGACATCACGGCGACGCCTCCCCGGGCATCGGCACCGGTGGACAGTTCGCTGACGCTCGATCCCTCGCGTTCGCGCGACGCGCTTCGCAACCGGGAGGGGAGATGAAGTTCTCGATACCGATCCTCGCCGCGATCGTCGCGCTGCTGTTCATCGCGTCGCAGTCGGTCTACACGGTCGACCAGCGCAAGTACGCGATCAAGTTCCAATTGGGTGAAATCGTCGAGACGAAGACGACCGCGGGGCTCTATTTCAAGATTCCGCTGGTGCAGAACGTCAAGTTCTACGACAAGTTGAACCTGACGCTCGACAATCCCGAGCCCGACCGCGTGACGACCTCGGAGAAAAAGCCGCTTCTCGTCGACTTCTTCGTGCTGTGGCGGATCATCGACGTCCGCCAGTATTACATTTCGGTGCAGGGCGACGAGGAAGCGGCGCGGCGCCGCCTGTCGCAGACCGTGCGCGCGAATCTCGCCGAGGAATTCAACAAGCACGATGTGCACGAGGCGATTTCGTCGGCGCGCGACACGATCACGTCCGTCACGCAGCAGAAGGCGAATGCCGATGCGAAGTCGATCGGCGTCGAGGTGATCGACGTGCGGTTGCGCCGCGTCGAGCTCCCGCCCGACGTCACCGGGCCCGTGTACCAGCGGATGGAATCGGAGCGTCGGCGCGTCGCGAACGAACTGCGATCGCAAGGCGGTGCGGAATCCGAGAAGATTCGCGCGGACGCCGATCGGCAGCGGCAGGTGATCCTCGCCGACGCGTACCGCCAGGCGCAGAAGATCAAGGGTGACGGCGACGCGAAATCGTCGGTGACCTACGCGCAGGCGTACAGCCAGAATCCCGAGTTCTACGCGTTCTACCGCAGTCTCGAGGCGTACAAGACGTCGTTTCACGACAAGAGCGACCTGATGGTGCTCGATCCGACGTCAGAATTCTTCCAGTACTTCAAGGATCCCGGCACGGGCCGGACGCCGCCGCGCGCGCCGGCGAAGTAGGCGCACCGGTCATTCACGAGGAGGCGACGCGTGCCGGATTCGTTGTGGACCGCGCTCGCGCTGCTCCTGATTCTCGAAGGGCTTCTTCCGCTCGCCGCGCCACGCACCTGGCGCGAAGGCTTCCGGCACCTGACCGAACTCACCGACGGGCAGCTGCGCTTTATCGGAATGATCTCCGTCGGCATCGGCTTGCTCGGCTTTTACCTCACGCAATGACGTAACGTGCGCAACTGGCTCCTGCCCGAATCGATCGACGACGTGCTGCCCGCGGAAGCGGCGGGGCTCGAAGCGCTGCGGCGCACGCTTCTCGATTACGTTGCAAGCCACGGCTACCGCCTCGTCCGTCCGCCGCTGATCGAGCATCTCGAATCGCTGCTGACCGGGAGTGGCCGCGATCTCGACCTGCAGACGTTCAAGGTCGTCGACCCGCTGTCCGGACGGCTCGTGGGGGTGCGTGCCGACATCACGCCGCAGGTCGCGCGGATCGATGCGCACCTGCTGAACGAGGCCGGCGCGACGCGCCTTTGCTATGCAGGCAGCGTGCTGCGCGCGGTCGCCGAAGGTCCGGGTGCGACGCGCGAAGTCGTGCAGGTCGGCGCCGAACTGTTCGGAGTGCCGGGCGTCGAGGGCGATCGCGAAGTCATCGCGCTCCTCGCGTCGTCGCTCACGACGGCGGGCCTTCGCGGCTTGCACCTCGATCTCGGCCACATGGGCGTCTACCGCGCGCTTGCGAGTGCTGCCGGACTCGGCGTCAATGGTGACGACACCCTGCTCTTCGATGCGTTGCGCACGAAGGATCAGCCCGCCGTGCGCGCGCTGACCCGGCACTTGCCCACCGCATGGCGCAACGCGCTCGAGGCGCTGCCGACCCTTTACGGGCCCGCCGCGGAAGTGCTGCGCGCCGCGCGCGCGGAGCTGCCGGACATACCGTCGATCGCCAACGCGCTTGCGGCGCTCGATGCGCTATCAAAGGCCGCGGCGCCGTTGGTCGAAGCATTGCACATCGATCTCGCCGACCTGCGCGGCTATCATTATCACAATGGCGCTATTTTCTCCGTGTTCACCGCGGGCGAGCCGAATGCGGTCGGCAAGGGCGGGCGCTACGATGGCATCGGCAAGGCGTTCGGCCGCGCGCGTCCGGCCACCGGCTTCACGCTCGATCTTCGACAACTCACGGACCTTGTCGCAAAAAACGCGGCCGTCGGCATGGCGTAGGCATCGGGTCAGACTCGACTTTTTCATGATGCAACGACCAGCACGAGCGGAAGCAAAAGTCGAGTCTGACCCCAAGGGAAAGAACGTCGTCGTCATCGGCGCCCAGTGGGGTGACGAGGGCAAAGGCAAGATCGTCGACTGGCTCACGGAAAGTGCGCGCGGTGTCGTGCGCTTCCAGGGCGGTCACAACGCCGGGCATACGCTCGTCATCGGCGGACGCAAGACGGTCCTGCGGCTGATTCCGTCGGGCGTGCTGCACGAAGACGTCGCGATCCTGATTGGCAACGGCGTGGTTTTGTCGCCGTCGGCGCTGCTGCAGGAGATCGGCGAGCTCGAAGGAGCCGGCGTCAGCGTCCGGCCGCGCTTGCGCATCTCGCCCGCCTGTCCGCTGGTGCTGCCCATCCACGTGGCGCTCGATCAGGCACGCGAGGATGCACTTGGCGACGTGAAGATCGGCACGACCGGACGCGGCATCGGCCCCGCGTACGAGGACAAGGTTGGCCGGCGGGCGCTCCGGGTGCAGGACCTGCGCGATCCCGAACGCTTCGCCGCGAAGCTCGAGCGCGTCCTCGACCTGCACAATTTCATGCTCGTGCACTATTACAAGCGCGAGGCGTTGCCGTTCGCGGCGATGCGCGACGAGGTACTGGCGATGGGCGCCGCGATCGTGCCGATGATCGCCGACGTCGCCGCGTTGATCCAGGCGGCGCGCGCACGCGGCGAATCGCTGCTGTTCGAAGGCGCGCAGGGCGCGCTGCTCGACGTCGACCATGGCACCTATCCGTACGTGACGAGCTCGAACTGCGTCGCCGGCGCGGCGGCGTCCGGTGCGGGCATCGGCCCGGGGATGATCGACTACGTGCTCGGCATCGTGAAGGCGTATACGACGCGCGTGGGCACCGGTCCCTTCCCCACCGAACTTACCGACGACATCGGCGCGACGCTCGCGAAGCGCGGCAATGAATTCGGTTCGGTCACCGGACGCCCGCGCCGCTGCGGCTGGCTCGACATCCCGGCCTTGCGCCGCTCGTTTCAGTTGAACGGCGTCGACGGCCAATGCATCACGAAGCTCGACGTGCTCGACGGGTTCGAGGAAATCCGCATCTGCACGCGCTACAGGATCGGAAACGAAACGGCGGACCTCATTCCGACGGGCGCCGATGAGGTCGATCGCTGCAAGCCGATCTACGAAACGATGCCGGGCTGGAACGAGAGCACCGTCGGCGCGAAATCTTTCGCAGCGCTGCCCGGTGCGGCGCGCGCGTACCTGCAGCGGATCGAGATGTTGACGGGCGTGCCGATCGCGATGGTCTCGACCGGCGCCGACCGCGACGAGACGATCCTCGTGCATCATCCGTTCAGCTCGACGGACGAAAGTAAAAACCTGCTTTTGTCCGAGTCCACGGACCAAAGTGGAAACCGGCTTTTGTCCGGACATGCACCCCTCGAATCGACGGCGGAGCCGGACGATTCGAGGCGCTAAATTCAACGAACAATCGGCGTGACGCTCGACATCGATTGGCCGCGCTATAACATCCTGGTCGAGCAGCTCGCGCTCAAGGTCCATGAGTCGGGCTCCCGGTTCAACCAGATCATCTGCATCGCGCGCGGCGGATTGCGCGTCGGCGACGTGCTGTCGCGGATCTTCGATCAGCCGCTCGCGATCCTGTCGACGCATTCGTACACGGCGGAAGGCGGCACGATTCGCGGCGAGCTCGTCATCGCCGAGCACATGACCATGACCAGGCCTCGTTCTGGCGATCGCGTGCTGCTCGTCGACGACATGGTCGACTCCGGCCATACGCTCGCAGCGGTCCACGACGAACTGCCGCGGCGCTTTCCGCACATCGTCGAACTGCGCACGGCGGTGCTGTGGTGGAAAGCGTGCTCCGTATTCAAGCCCGACTATTGGGGCGACTACCTCGCCGACAGCCCGTGGATCCGTCAGCCGTTCGAGGTGTACGACGATCTGGATCCGGCGGCGCTCGCGGCTCGCCTTTCCGCAGCCGCACCGGCGCGCGGCCACGACGCGGTATCGGCGCAAGCGTGCGCAGCGGCTGTGCCGCCCGGTTCGGCGCCCGAATGATCGGCAAGCCGTTTGACGCCAAAGACAGTGCTGGTAGGGTTTCGACGCAGCCGGGCAACAGGGACGGCAACGACGCGGGAGCCCTACCATGCGTCGTGCCAGAGTCGCGTTGTTCGGGTCGATTTCGTCTCTCATGCTCGTCGCGATGCCGCGCGCGGGAACACGCTGTACCACTCGACGTACCGATGCAGCGATTGCCACTCGGCGAGGCCCGTCCGGGCGACATCGTCGCCGGCGGGGCGACATCGAGCGGCCTCAAGAGTGCCATCGAGAACGTGTTCGAGATGGCCCGATTCCTCTCGACGCTCGGCCAGAACCCGACCGATCTCGCCGACCTCGCCGCCTATATCGCATCGGTCACGACCACGGCCACGGCTTCGTCGCCGGATCTCAACCAGCATGGGCTCACCGGATCGTGGTACGAGCCGGCCACCAGCGGTCAGAGCATCGAGGTCGAGTTCTTTCCCAACCTCGTCGCGCCGGGCACTGCGCTGGTTGCGGGTGTGTGGTTCACGTTCGACGTAGCACCCGCCGGGGGAACCGATCGCGAACGCTGGTACACGTTCAGCGGCCACGCTTCACGCGAACAAGGGTCAGATGTGACTGCCGACGCTCGCCATCGTGCGCAACTCGTCGGGCTCGAGCTTCGGCCCGTCGAGCGTGCACCGCTTGTCCTGCGTGTCATTCG
>JALYSS010000005.1 GCA_030854685.1 Pseudomonadota bacterium
TCATGCATCCGTACGGCCAGCGCTTCAGTCATCCGTCGAATAGACTAAAGTCGCACTTGACCTGATCAAGCGCTTCGGTATGTTCTTTGTGTTTTGGTTAGCAGAAATGCTAACTGAAACGCGAACATACGCCGCATATGTCAAGCGGCTGACGACGCTGACGGCGAGGCGGGGTTTACCCGCATGCGGCGACTGCTCGCGACGCCATGACGGCGATGAGATGCGCGCGATACTCCGCTGACGCGTGCAGGTCGTTGTTCAATCCGCTCGCATCGATTTTCACGCTCTTCGCCGCCCCCGGCATGAAGCTTTGCCTGAGCGCGTCCTCGATCGCGGCCGCGCGAAATACCGACGGCGCTGCACCGGTAACCGCGACGCGCACGTCGCCGTTCGCGGACTGCGCGACGAACACGCCGACCAATGCAAAGCGCGACGCGGGATTCGGAAACTTCGCGTACGCGGCGCGCGGTGTAATCGGGAAGTCGACGGCCGTGATGATTTCGTCGGGCGCGAGCGCCGTTTCGAACATGCCCTTGAAGAAATCGCCGGCGGAAATCGTGCGCCGGTTCGTGCGGATCGTGGCACCGCTTCCGAGCACGGCCGCAGGCCAATCCGCCGCCGGATCGTTGTTCGCGAGCGAACCGCCGAGCGTGCCCATGTTGCGCACCTGCCGGTCGCCGATGCCTTCGGCGAGATTCGACAATGCCGGCATCGCGCCCTTGACGATGTCCGATGACGCGATTTCCGCGTGCCTTGTCATCGCGCCGATGACGAGCCGCTCGCCGTCCTTGCGAATGCCTTTCAGGTCGGGAATCGCGCTCAGATCGACGAGCGTTCCGGGTTGTGAAAGCCGCAATTTCATTGCCGCGACGAGGCTCTGACCGCCGGCCAGCGGCCGGCCGCCCGTCGATGCGAGGGCGGAAGCCGCGTCCGCGAGGGTTTTCGGCCGCTGAAACTCGACTGCGTACATGGCGCCGTCTCCTTATGCGTGTCCGTGGGCTTGCCGGATCGCGCTCCAGACGCGATGCGGCGACGCGGGCATATCGAAATGCGTGATACCGACCGAGGATAATGCGTCCATCACCGCGTTCATCATCGCCGCCGGCGCTCCGATCGCACCGGCTTCGCCGCAACCCTTGGCACCCAGCGGATTGTGCGTGCACGGCGTCACTTTGGTACCGACCTTGAACGACGGCAGGTCGTCGGCGCGCGGCAACGCGTAATCCATCATGCTGCCGGTCAGCAATTGCCCGCTGTCCGGGTCGTACACACAGCGCTCGAGCAGCGCCTGCCCGAGTCCCTGCGCGACACCGCCGTGCACCTGGCCTTCGACGATCATCGGATTGATGATGTTGCCGAAGTCGTCGCAGGCGGTGAACGCGACGACCTGCACGACACCGGTGTCGGGGTCGATCTCCACTTCGCAGATGTGCGTGCCGGCCGGATAAGTGAAGTTCGTCGGGTCGTAGAACGCCGTCTCGTCCAATCCCGGTTCGAGCGTGTCGAGCGGATAGTGGTGCGGCACGTACGCAGTCAGCGCGATTTCGCCGAACGTCTTGCTGCGATCGGTGCCCGCCACGGTGAACTTGCCGTCCTTGAACTCGATGTCGGTCTCCGCCGCCTCCAGAAGATGTGCGGCGATCTTCCTGCCCTTCGCGACGACCTTGTCGAGCGCCTTGACGATCGCCGTGCCGCCGACGGCGAGCGAGCGCGATCCGTACGTTCCCATGCCGAACGGCACGCGGCCGGTATCGCCGTGCACGACGCTCACGTTGTCGACCGGAATTCCGAGACGCCCGGCGACAATTTGCGCGAATGTCGTCTCGTGCCCCTGTCCGTGACTGTGCGAGCCGGTGAACACCGTCACGCTGCCCGTCGGGTGTACCCGCACTTCGCCGGCTTCGAACAACCCGGCACGCGCACCCAGCGATCCGGCGACATTCGACGGCGCAAGCCCGCAGGCCTCGATATACGCCGCGTAGCCGAGTCCGCGCAGCTTGCCGCGCTTTTGCGCCTCGGCCTTGCGCGCAGGGAAGCTCGCGACGTCGGCCATTTCCATCGCGGCGTCGAGCGTCTGGTCGTAGTTGCCCGTGTCGTAGTTGAGCGCGACCGGCGTCTGATACGGAAACGTGCGGATGAAATTGCGCCGGCGAATCTCATCCTGCTGCAGGCCCATTTCCGCCGCCGCCTGGTAGACGATCCGCTCGACGACGTACGCCGCCTCCGGCCGGCCCGCCCCGCGATAGGCGTCGACCGGCGAGGTGTTCGTGAATGACGCGGTGACTTCGCACCAGATCGCCGGCGTCGTGTACTGGCCGGCGAGCAGGGTCGCATAGAGGATCGTCGGGATGCACGAGGCGAACGTCGACAGGTACGCGCCCATGTTCGCCGTCGTCTGCACGGAGAGCGCGAGGAATTTGCCGTCCTTGTCGAGCGCGAGCTCGGCGTGCGTGACGTGATCGCGGCCGTGCGCATCGGTCAGGAACGATTCGCTCCGCTCGGCGGCCCACTTGATCGGCCGGTTGATGCGCTTCGACGCCCAGACCATCGCGGTCTCTTCCGCATAGAGGTAGATCTTGGAGCCGAAGCCTCCGCCGACGTCGGGCGCGATCACGCGAACCTTGTGCTCGGGCAGTCCCAGCACGAACGCCGTCATCAGCAGGCGCTCGACGTGCGGGTTCTGGTTCGATACGTAGAGCGTGTACGCGTCATCCGCGCGGTTGTACGACGCAACTGCCGCGCGCGGCTCGATCGCGTTCGGCACCAGCCGGTTGTTGACGATATCGATCTTCGTGACGTGCGCGGCTTTCGCGAACGCTGCGTCGACGCTGTCCTTGTCGCCGAGCGCCCACGTGTAGCACTTGTTGCCCGGCGCCTGCTCATGGATCAGCGGCGCACCCGGTTTCAACGCATCGACCGGATTGACGACGGCCGGCAACACGTCGTAATCGACGACGATCTGCTCGGCGGCATCTTTCGCCTGGTCGATCGATTCGGCGATGACGAGTGCGACCGCGTCGCCGACATAGCGGACCTTGCCAAGCGCCAGCACCGGATGCGGCGGCTCGTTCATTGGCTTGCCGTCGGTGCCGGTGATGAGCCAGCCGCAGGGCAGGCCGTTCACGCCCGTGAGGTCGGCGCCAGTGAAAATGCCGATCACGCCCGGCGAGCCCTTGGCCTTCACGACGTCGATCGAGCGGATAACGGCATGCGCATGCGGGGAGCGCAGGAAATACGCATGCGTCTGCCGCGCCATCGACACGTCATCGGTGTATTGGCCGGTGCCGGTCAGGAACCGCGCGTCCTCCTTGCGGGGCACTGACTGGCCGATCACGTTGCCGAGTCCGGCGGCGTCGTTCGCACCCATCGTCCTTCTCCTATTTGCCCATCACCGCCGCGCCTTGCCGCACGGCCTTGACGATGTTGTGATAGCCGGTACAGCGACAGAGGTTGCCTTCGAGCTCCGCGCGGATCGTCGCTTCGTCGGCCTGCGGATGCCGATTCACGAGGTCGATCGCGCTCATCACCATACCCGGCGTGCAGAAGCCACACTGCAAGCCGTGGCAGTCGTGGAACGCCACCTGCATCGGGTGCATCGTGCCGTCGTCGGCGATCAACCCTTCGATCGTGACGACGGCAGCGCCCAGCACCTGCACGGCGAGCAGGTTGCAGGACTTTACCGCGCGGCCGTCGAGATGCACGGTGCATGCGCCGCATTGCGCGGTATCGCATCCGACATGCGTGCCGGTCAGTGCGAGTTGATTGCGCAGGAAATCGACGAGCAGCGTGCGCGGATCGACGTCAGCGCTCACCAGCTTGCCGTTGACGGTCATTGCAAGCGAAACGGCCACGTTCTCCTCCTTCGATGAAAGCGGCGCGGACGCGCAAATCTCGTCGTCGCGCGAGGCAACAAGGATACTCCGGTGCGCGATCTCAGCGCGGATGCGGCGTGACGACATCGGTGGCAGCATCGATGTCGGCTGGCGAAGGCATCACGAAAGATTGGCTACGTATTGCGCGAGGTTGTCGATGTCGTCGTCCGACAATCCGGTCGTCACGCTCGTCATGTTGCCGGCATCGTTGGTGCGGCGCTTGGCTTTGAAGTCCTCCAGTTGCTTCTTGATGTACGCGTAGTGCTGTCCGGCGACGCGGGGAATCTCGTTCTGGCCGACGAAATCGCCGCCGTGACACATCGAGCACAGCACTTCGTCAGCCTTTTTCCTGCCCGCCGCGACCTTGGCGGGGTCGGCCTTGAAGCCGGTCGGCTTCTGCTTCTGCTTCGAAAAGTAGTCGGCGAGCGCCAGCATGTCGCTCTGCTCCAGGGTCGCTGCGACCGGGCTCATCAACGGATCCTTGCGCCGGCCTTCCTTGAAGTCCTTGAGCTCGAGGTAGAGGTAGCGCGCATCCTG